>JBQCGO010000280.1:0-9441 GCA_051955575.1 Burkholderiaceae bacterium | reverse complement strand
AGAAGGACTTGATGTACGCGTCGCGTTCCGAGCGGCACATCGAGGATTACCTGCGCACGCACCGTCTGCAGCGCATGGTTCGCATGCTGCGCGACCGCTTGCCGGACGGCGCGCTGTCCGCGGAGGAACGGCGCGGGCTGGAGGACGTCGGCGACGCCACCACGCTGCACATCGTGAGGCTGGCCTACGGCGGTCGCGACTGGCAGATGTCGGCCAAGGACGTCAATTTTTCCGCCGGGTCGATCGACTGGCGCTGGCGTCAGGGTTACGACGATGCGCAACAGGCGCTGCGGCGGGCCGACTGGCTCGCGTTCCGGCCCGACGAGGCGGGCGTGGTGGTGCATCAGGTCGGCATGGCCGGCGCGGAAGTGCTGACGGCGCCATGAGCGCGAATCGAACGGCGGGGGAGGCGGGAAAACCGGAAATCCGACGCGCATGAAGAAGATGTTGCGACGCACAAAAAAAGCTTGACATCCCTGAAATGATCCCTAAAATAGGGTTTGTTGCGCTGCACAATGCCTGTTTCGGTGTCGCATGTTGCGTGGCGCGCTATGAAAGTCAGCTTTGAAAGTCTGCTTTGAAAGCGACTGACCCAAACCCTCGAGCAAGGAGAAAAACCATGTTTCCGATGTCCGAACAGCTGTCCGCCGCAACCAAGTCCCAACTCGAATCCCAACTCGCGATGTTCAACACGCTGGCCGCCACCGCGTTCCAGGGCGCCGAGAAAGTGATCGCCCTGAACGTCAATGCCGCCAAGGCATCGATCGACGAATCCGCCGCGGCCGCCCGCCAGCTGCTGGCCGCCAAGGATCCGCAGGAATTCTTCACGCTGTCCGCCGCGCAGGTGCAGCCGAATGCCGAGAAGGCACTGGCCTACGGCCGCCATCTCGCCGGCATCGCTTCCAGCACCCAGGCCGAGTTCGTCAAGGTCGCCGAGGAGCAGATCGCCGAGAACAGCCGCAAGGTGACGTCGCTGGTCGACGAGATCGCCAAGAACGCGCCGGCCGGTTCGGAAAACGCGATCGCCGTGTTCAAGTCGGTGCTGGGCAACGCCAACGCCGGCTACGAGCAGTTCAGCAAGACCGCCAAGCAGGCCGTGGAGACGATCGAAGCCAACGTGAACACCGCCACCGCGCAGTTCACCCAGGCTGCTTCGCAGGCTGTCGAGAAAGCCGCCGGCCGCGCTGCGAAGAAGTAATTCCTCGCCCCGCAGTGACCGAACGGGCCGCGATCGCGGCCCGTTTCCTATTGCGCCGCAGGTTTACAATCTCGCGATGAACGAATTCCAAGACTACGACCTGATCATCGACGCGCGCAGCCCGCGCGAATTCGAGGAAGACCACATCCCCGGCGCCGTCAACCTGCCGGTGGTCGACGACGACGAATACGCCGAGGTCGGCACGTTGCACCGCACCGATCCGATGGCCGCCTACCGGATCGGCGTGCGCTACTCGCTGGTCAACATCGCCCGCCACATCGGGGAATGCGTATCGCGCTACGACCGCAGCGCCCGCATCCTGGTCTACTGCTTCCGCGGCGGCAAGCGCAGCCGGCTCTGGTTCGACGCGCTCGACACCATCGGCTACAAGGTCGACAAGCTGAAGGGCGGCTGGAAAGGCTATCGCCGCCGCGTCAACGAACAGCTCGCCGCGGTGCCGTCGCAGTTCCGCTATCACGTGCTGTCCGGGCCGACCGGCTGCGGCAAGACCCGGCTGCTGACCGCGCTGCGCGAGGCCGGCGCGCAGGTGCTGGACCTGGAAGACATCGCGGTGCACCGCGGTTCGGTGATCGGCGCGGTGCCGGGCCGCGCCCAGCCGAGCCAGAAACTGTTCGACAGCCTGCTGCTGCAGGAGATGTCGCGGCTCGATCCGTCGCGGCCGGTCTGGGTCGAGGCGGAAAGCAAGAAGATCGGCAACGTGCAGTTGCCGGACGCGCTGCTGGCCGGCATGCGGCGCGGGCTGACGCTCGCGGTCGAGGCAGCGATGCCGCAGCGGGTGCTGTTGTGGCGCGAGGATTACCGGCATTTCGAGGAAGACCCGGCGGCGCTGCTGGAGCGGCTCGCGTTCCTGCGGCCGCTGGTCGGCGGCGAGGAATTCGATGCCTGGAACGCGCTGGCCGCCGCCGCCGACATGCCGCAACTGTTCGAGCGGCTGATGCGCAACCACTACGACCCGGCCTACCGGCGCTCGATCCTGCGCAACTACCCGGCGATCGATGCGTCGCCGCAGATCGTGCTGGACGACCTGTCCCCCGGCGCGCTGCTGCCGGTGGCGCGCTCGCTCGATGCCCGCTATCCGTAGGTCGTTCCTCAGCGCGGCAGGCGGTCGGCCAGCGTCTCGTCGCGCAGGCGCAGCGTCAGGCAGAACGACGCCAGCGCCACCGCCGCGCTGATCGTGAAAATCTTCCGGAACGCCTCGCGGATCGACTGCGCCGCTTCGCCCGTCTTCGCGACGCCGTCGGCGATGTGACGGAGGAACTCGCCGCCCGAGGCCGCGCCGCCGGCCGGCGCGTGCTCCTGCAGCGACGCCAGCAGGATCGCGGTCAGGATCGCCACGCCGATGGCCGCGCCGAGCGAACGGAAGAACGCGGTGGTCGCGGTTGCGACGCCGATGTGGCGCGCCGGCACCGCGGTCTGCACCGCCACCATCGAGGTCGGAAACTGCAGGCCGATGCCGAAGCCGGCCGCGATCATCGCCAGCGTCGCCGGCAGCGCCGCGCGCGGATCGATCAGCGCGATCGCCAGCACCGCCGGCGGCACCAGCGCGGTACCGGCCAGCTGGAACGGCTTGGCGCGGCCGACGCGCGACATCAGCCGGCCGCCGGTGAAGGCGCCGAGCGGAATCGCCAGCGTCAGCGGCACCAGCCGCACCGCCGCGCCGTCGGCGCCGACGCCGGTGGCCATCTCCAGTTGCAGCGGCACCAGCACCGACAGCGCGATGACCTGGAAGAACGCGACGAACAGCACGCCGCAGCACAGCGTGACGGTCGGGATGCGGAACAGCGACAGCGGCAGGATCGGCTCCGGCGCGCGCGTCTCGTGCCAGACGAACGCGGCCAGCACGATCGCCGCCGCGCCGAACAGCGCCAGGTTCAGCGGCGCCGCCCACGCGACACCCTGCCCGACCCGGGTGATCGCGACCAGCAGCATCGTCAGCCCGGCCGACAGCAGCACCGCGCCGGGGTAGTCGATCCTGCGCGCCACCCGCGGCACCGGCAGCGTCGCCAGCGCGCGGCGCGAGATCAGCAGCGCGGCTGCGCCGAGCGGCAGGTTGATCCAGAAGATCCAGCGCCAGGAAAGGTAATGCGTCAGCACGCCGCCGGCCAGCGGGCCGACCACGCTGGCGATCGCGTACATGCCGCTGACGTAGCCCTGGTAGCGGCCGCGTTCGCGCGGCGCGACGACGTCGGCGATGATCGCCTGCGCGACCGAGATCAGCCCGCCGCCGCCCAGGCCCTGCAGGATGCGCGCGGCCACCAGCATCGGCATCGACTGCGCCAGCGCGCAAGCGACCGAGGCCAGCAGGAACAGCGCGATCGCGAACGACAGCGTCGCGCGCCGGCCGACCAGGTCGCCGATCTTGCCGTAGATCGGCGTGGCGACTGCCACCGCGACCAGGTAGCCCGACACCACCCAGGCCAGCAGGTCGAAGTCGCGCAATTGCTGCGCGATGCGCGGCAGCGCGACCGAGACGATGGTCTGGTCGAGCGCGCCGAGCAGGATCGCCAGCATCAGCCCGATGACGATCGAGCGGATCTCGGCGTGGGAGCGGGCGGCGCGCTGGAAATCGGAATCGGAATCGGTGCGGGAACTCGGCGCCGGCATCGGCGCCGGCGTGCGGGAAGCGTCGGGCAACGTGGTCTTTCGGAAAAAGGACGCCGCCCGGCCGACCCGCGCCGTCCTATTTCCAGGTGGTGCGCAGGCCGATCCAGACGGCGCGCGGCGCACCGTAGCCTCGGAACTGCTCGGTGGTGACCGCGGTGTTGTCGTACGTGCGGCCCGGGCCGTTGAACCAGTTCTCGCCGAGCACGCCGAAGTTCGCATACTGCCTGTCGAACAGATTGTTCACGCGGCCGATCAGTTCGACGTCGCGGCCGAGGCGCAAGCTGCTGTCCAGGTTGACCAGAGTGTACCCCGGCACCTCGCCGCGCGCATCGCGGTTGTTCTCGTCGCCGCGCGCGAACACGCTGCCCGAGGCGAGGATGTTGGCGCCGACGTTCCAGCGCTCGGTCGCCGCGTAGTCCAGCCTCAGCCGCACGCTGTTGCGCGGGATGCCCGGGATCCGGCTGCCCGGCGCGACCTGGATCGCGCCGTCGGCGTCGGCGGTGCTGTTGGCCGGGCTGGTTTCGGAAAAGCCCGACCGGTAGGTGGCATCGGTGTAGCTGTAGCGCAGCGCGACGCCGAGCGGGCCGAAGCGATCCGCGGCCGACAGTTCCAGTCCCTGGCGGCGGGTCTGGCCGACGTTGCGGAAATAGCCGCTGTTGGTTGCGGCCGCGTCGGCGCTGACGAACTGGATGTCGTCGTCGAGCTCGGTGCGGTACACCGAGGCGCTCCACGAAAACGCTTCGCCGCGCTTGCCGCGCAGGCCGAATTCCAGCGTCTTCGACACCACCTTTTTCAGCGGCGGATCGGACAGGAAGCTGTTGGGCAGCTTGCACGGCGCGTCCGGGTCGGCGCAGGTCAGCTCGATCGCGGTCGGCGCGCGCATGCCTTCGCTGTAGGAGCCGTAGGCGGTCAGAGCCTTGGACGGCGAGAAGGTCGCGCCGACCGCCGGGTTGAAACGAGTGAAGCGGTGGCTGCCGTTCAGGCCCGGCGCGGTGCCGCTCTGGTCTTCGATGCGCACCTGCGCGAGGTTGTAGCGGCCGGACGCGGTCAGCGCCCACAGCGGCGTCAGCGACAGCGTGTCGGTGAAGAACAGGCCGTAGTAGCGGTTGGCCGTCTTGGCGTCGGTGGTCGGTGCGAACGGCGAGGTGGCGACGGTGCCGCGGTCGGCGCTGAACGCCGCGTCCTGCGTCTGCTGCGTGAAGCGGGCATCGCCGAGATCGGCCGAGGCGCCAACCACGAACTGGTTCTTGCGCCGGAACAGATCGTTCAGCAGCGTCACCTGCAGGCCGAGGCCGTAGCTGTCCTGGTCGATCGCGGCGCGGTCGTTGGTCGCCTGAACGGTGTCGACGCTGCCGTCGTCGCGCGTCTCGCCGAAATTGTCGTTCAGGTTGCTGCTGAAATTGCTGTTGCGGTACTTGCGGTAATAGACGTTGCCGCCGACGAGGGTGTTGTCGTCGATGAAGTGGCTGCCCTTGACCGTCAGGAAGCCGAGCTTGTTGTTGTTTTGATCGGGATAGGTGTACGCCTGTCGGATGTTGTCGGAAAACGAGACCGGCAGCGTCTGCGTACCTTCCAGCGTGTTGTCGGCCGCGGTCAGCGACACGTCGATGTCGGTGGTCGCGGTCTGGTAGCCGACCTTGCCGAAGAACTGGTGCACCCGGCTGGGGTTGTGTTCGGCCCAACCGTGGTCGTTGGCCAGGTTGCCGGTGACGAACCAGTCCCACTCGCCCTTGTGCCCGCCCTGCTCGACGGTGACCGATTTGCGGCCGAACGAGCCGCCCTGCACTTCCAGCGCGCCGCCCGGGTTCGATTCGCCGCTCTTGGTATAGATCGCCAGCGCGCCGCCGAGCGTGTTCAGACCGAACACCGGATTCGAGCCGGGGATCAGCTGGATGCTGGAGATCGCCGACTGCGGCAGCAGGTCCCAGTTGACCGTGTCGCCGAACGGCTCGTTGATTCGCACGCCGTCCTGGAACACCGACAAGCCTTGAGGCACGCCGAGCAGCGGCGACGCGGTGAAGCCGCGGAACGATACGTCCGGCTGGTACGGATTGCCCTGCGCCGCGTTGACCGTGACCGCGGTGTTCTGCTCGAGCGCGTCGCCGAGCGTCGCCTGGCGCTGGCGCGCGAGGTCGCGGCCGTTCAGGATCTGCACGTTGGCCGGCACGTCCTTCAGCGGTTGCGCCAGTCCCGGCAGCAGCGTGGTGCCGACCACCTCCACTTCCGGCAGTTCGAGCGCCTCGGCGGCGTTGGCCGGCGTGGCGTTCTGGGCGTGAGCGAGCTGGGCGGCGGCGCCGAAGGCGAGGAGCGCGACGTCGAGCGCGACGACGAGCGCCCGTCGTCGGACGGGATGGCGGTACGGCATGTTGTCCCCTGGGAAGCGTGGATGTCGTGGATGGCGGTCGGTCGCCGCCTTGTCCGCACCTTCTCATGCCGGCGCCGCCGCTGGCAAGGGAGTTTTTCCCGGTCTTTCCGGAAAACATTTCGGCGCCGCCGCGCCGGCCGGCACGGCGGCTTCGCTACAATCGGGCGACCGTTCCGCCGCCGATTTTCCGATCCCCGCCATGCAACGACCGATCCCGTCTCTCCGCCTTGCCCGCTTCGGCGCCTCTGGCGCGACCAGCAGCGACTTGCTGCGCATGGCGCTGCTGGTCGCGCTCGGCGCGGCGCTGTCGGTGCGCTTCGAGTTCGGCGAGCGGCTCGCCGCGTGGACCACGCTGCACGAGGTGTATCAGTTCGACGAGTTGCCCGGCATCCTGCTGATCGCTGCCGCCGGCCTGCTCTGGTTCGCGCGGCGGCGCTACCGCGAGGCCTGCGCCGAGATCGCCAAGCGCGAGCGGGTCGAGGCGCAACTGGCGCAGACGCTGGAAGACAATCGCCGCCTGGCGCGGCAGACCATCGCGCTGCAGGAAACCGAGCGCCGCGCGCTGGCGCGCGAGCTGCACGACGAACTCGGTCAGTACCTGAATGCGATCAAGGTCGACGCGGTCGCGCTGCAGCGCGCGGCCGGCGACGCACCGCCGCCGCAGCGGCAGGCGCTGGCGGCCATCGTCGACGGCACCGACCACGTGTACCGCGTCGCCGGCGACATGATCCGGCGGCTGCGCCCGGTCGGCCTCGACGAACTGGGGCTGGCCAGCGCGATCGAGCATTGCATCGACGGCTGGCGGCGGCGCCTGCCGCAAGTGCGTTTCTCGCTGGAGATCCACGGCGACCTGGCCGGGCTCGACGAGGCGACCAACCTGACGCTGTACCGGATGGCGCAGGAAGGCCTGACCAACGTCTACCGCCACGCGGCGGCGACGCGCGCGGATCTGCGCATCGAGCGAGTGTCCGGTGGGAAAGGCGACGCCGTCGTCTTCACGCTTGCCGACGACGGCGTCGGCGCCGTGCCTGCCGCGAACCGTCACGGGCTCGGCCTGGTCGGCATGCGCGAGCGGGTCGAGGCGCTCGGGGGCAGCTTCGCCTGCCACGGCGGGCCGGGCTTCCGGATCGAGGCGCGCCTGCCGGTCGGCGGGGAAAGCGCGCGATGACGCGCCCGATCGGCGTGCTGCTGGTCGACGACCACGCGGTGGTGCGCGCCGGCTATCGGCGCCTGCTGGAGCAGGACCCCGGCATCCGCGTGGTCGGCGAGGCGGGCGACGCCGCCGACGCCTACCTGCGCTTCCGCGACCTGCGTCCCGACGCGGTGGTGATGGACATCGCGCTGCCCGGCGCCAGCGGACTGGAGGCGCTGCGGCGGATGCTGGCGCTGCGCGCCGATGCCCGCGTGCTGATGTTCAGCATGTACGAGGACGCGGTGTATGTGCGCAAGGCGCTCGACGCCGGCGCGCTCGGCTACGTGACCAAGGCCAGCGCGCCGGAGGTGATGGTCGGCGCGGTCCAGCGGGTGGCCGCCGGCAAGACCTTTCTCGACGATGCGGCGCGGGCCAGCCTGGCTGGCGACGGCGACACCGGGGCGGCGCTGCAATCGCTGTCGGGGCGCGAGTTCGAAGTATTGCAGGCGCTGGTGCGCGGCCACACGGTGGCCGAGATCGCCGCGCGGCTGTGCCTGACGCACAAGACCGTGGCCAACCAGCAGTCGAGCATCAAGCAGAAGCTCGGCGTGGAAAACAGCGCGCAACTGGTGCTGATCGCGCTGAAGGCGGGCCTGCTGCCGCCGGATGCGGAAACAGCAGGGCCCGAATAGTTCCGGCTGCCGCTTCTTGAGGGCGGACAACACCCGGCGCCGGCGGCGGTGCTATCAGTAGGCATTCCGTCAACGTCCCGCACGCCATGCCCGGTTCCGATCTGCCGCACCAAGACACGCCCGCATCCGACGCCGGCAAACAGGAAGAGACGTCCTGGCTGGCCAAGTTGGGGCCGGGGCTGGTGACCGGCGCGGCCGACGACGACCCGAGCGGCATCGCCACCTACAGCCAGGCCGGCGCGACCTACGGCTTCGGCCTGCTATGGATCATGCTGCTGACCTATCCGCTGATGGCGGCGATCCAGATCGTCAGCGCGCGCATCGGCCGCGTCAGCGGACACGGGCTCGCCACCAACATGCGGCGTCACTATCCGCCGTGGCTGCTGTACGTCTGCGTGGCGCTGCTGGCGGTGGCCAACACGATCAACATCGCGGCCGACCTGTCGGCGATGGGCGACGCGGTCAAGCTGATCGTCGGCGGCTACGGACGCGCGTACGCGGCCGGCTTCGGCGTGCTGTCGCTGCTGCTGCAGATATGGGTGCCGTACCGGCGCTACGTGCGGGTGCTGAAATGGCTGACGCTGGCGCTCTTGGCCTACGTCGCGACGGTATGGATGGTGCACGCGCCGTGGGGCCAAGTGCTGCACGGCACCTTCGTGCCGGAACTGTCCGGCGACACCGCGCGCCTGACCACCATCATGGCGGTGCTCGGCACCACCATCAGTCCCTACCTGTTCTTCTGGCAGGCGTCCGAGGAAGTCGAGCACCTGCTCGGCGAGCCCGGCACGAAACCGGTGAAGAAGGCGCCGCGGCAGGCGCGACCGCAGCTCGAGCGGATCCAGGCCGACACCCTGGTCGGCATGGGTTTCTCGAACCTGGTGGCCTGGTGCATCATGCTGACCGCCGCGACCACGCTGCACGCGCACGGCATGACCTCGATCGAGACCTCGGCGCAGGCGGCCGAAGCATTGAAGCCGGTGGCCGGCGAGTTCGCGTTCGCGCTGTTCGCCATCGGCATCATCGGCACCGGCCTGCTGGCGGTGCCGGTGCTGGCCGGTTCCGCAGCGTATGCGATGGCCGGCACCTTCCGCTGGCGCAACAGCCTGGAACTGGAACCGCAACTGGCGAAGAAGTTCTACGCGGTGATCGCGCTGGCGACGCTGGGCGGCATCGCGATCGGCTTCACGCCGGTCGACCCGGTGCGCGCGCTGTACTGGAGCGCAGTGATCAACGGCGTGATCTCCGCGCCGATCATGGTGGTGACGATGCTGATGGCGTCGAACACCAAGGTGATGGGCCGGTTCGTCGTCACCGGCCGCCTGAAGTGGCTGGGCTGGGCCGCGACCGCGCTGTTGGCGGTCGCGGTGGTGTTCCTGGTCTAAGGCTGGCTGACAAAGAGGTTTTCGGCGGTGGGCGGCTGTTTCAAAAA
>JBQCGO010000279.1:0-3792 GCA_051955575.1 Burkholderiaceae bacterium | reverse complement strand
CATCCGGTTGTCCGGGCCGGAAATCACTACGCCTTCGCCCATTGCGTCGAACACGCGGGCGGCCAGCGACAGCGTGCGCTCGGTGCGGAAGCGTTCGGTGACGTCGCGCAGCGCCAGGCAGGCGAGCCGGCGACCGTCGCCAGCGAAGGCCGTGGTGGCGCAGTCGGCCGGAAACAGCGAGCCGTCCTTGCGGCGCAGCCAGCGCCGCTCGAACGTGCGCGCGCCGTCGCCGGCGGCCGCGTCCGGGGTCGGCGGCGACCGGTTGCCATCGGGCGCGAACAGCCGCGCGACCGGCATCCGTGCGGCCTCGTCGAGGTCGTAGCCGAGCAGCGCGGTGAAGGCGCAATTGACGAGCAGGATCGTGCCCTCGGCCGGATCGAACAGGACCAGCGCGTCGAGGCTGGCGTCCATCACCGGGCGCAGCAGTGCGCCGGCGTCCGCGCCGGGGTCGTGATCGAGCGCCGCACCGCACAGCCGCGCGCCTTCTGCCAGCCGCGCCGGCACTTCCGCCGGCGGCGGTGTCTTGGTCAGCGCGAGCAGGACGGCGGCGATGCTGCCGTCGGCCGCCGGCACCGATGCCATACAGGCGTTGCGGTAGCCGCCTCGCCGCATCGCGGCACCCAGCGCCGCCGGCGCAGCGCCGTGCGGTCCCGGGAAGCAGGAGGCCCGGGCATCCGGCGCGCCCGGCACGTCCGAAGAAGGCCGCGGCAGGCAGGACAGCAGCGCGCCGCCGTCGACCTCCCGCAGCGCATGGCGGACGTCTTGCGGCAGCCCGGACATGATCACCGGCGCGGGCAGCGCGCCGCGCGCCGCGGAAGTGACGGGCAAGAGCGCCACTGCCGCACCGGGCATCGTGTCCTGCATCCGGAAAGCGACCGCTTCCACGGCGACGTGCAAGGGTCCCTGGGTGCTTCGCGTATCGACTGTCGAGCGTTCCTCGCCGGAAGGGGCGGTGTCGCGGTCGCTGGGTTCGCCGCGCGCCGCGCGCCGCCTTTCCGGTGTCTTGTCATGCATGCCAATCCTTGATCCGCAATGGTATGCGGCGCATGTTTCTGGCTGGTAACCGGAAGGGTTGGACTCTGATCCCGACGCAGCGTTCAGCGCCCCAGCGCCGAACGGTTGCGGGAAGAGTACCGATCGGGCCAGTCTAGCGCGCCCGGACGGCGCGCAAACTGATGCAGGTCAGGAGAAACGCCCGTGCTGCATCGGAAACCCCTTGAGGAATTCCGCCGCGGGCAGGCGCTTGCCGCCCGGCTTCTGCAACTGCAGCAGCCGCAGCGCACCGCGGCCGCAGGCGACGATCAGCCCGTGCTCGGCATCGGCCGCGAGAATGTCGCCGGGGCGGTTGTGGTCGGATGCCGCGACCGGCTCGGCCTGCCACAGCTTGATCGGCACGCCGTCGAATTCGGCGTGGGCGCCGGGGAAGGGATTGAACGCGCGAATCTTGCGCGACAGCATCTCTGCATCGTTCTCGAAATCCAGCGCCGCCTCGTCCTTGCCGATCTTGGCGGCGTAGTTGGCGCCGTCGGCCGGCTGCGGGGTCGCGGACAGCGTGCCGGCGGCCAGCCGGTCGAGCGCCTCGACAATCATCTCGCCGCCCAGCGCCGCCAGCCGGTCGTGCAGGCTGGCCGTGGTGTCGTCGGGCGCGATCGGAACGGTCCGCTCCAGCAGCATCGGCCCGGTGTCGAGGCCTTCGTCCATCTGCATGATGGTGATGCCGGTCTCGGCGTCGCCGGCCTCGATCGCGCGATGGATCGGCGCGGCGCCGCGCCAGCGCGGAAGCAGCGACGCGTGGATGTTCAGGCAGCCGCGCGGCGGAATCGCCAGCACGCTGGCCGGCAGGATCAGCCCGTAGGCGGCGACCACCATCGCGTCGTGCGGGGTGTCACGCAGCAGCCGGTGCGCGTCCCGCGCGGCGTCCGGGTGCTTGCCGTCGAGCCGCAGCGACGCCGGTTGCGCCACCGGCATGCCGTGTTCCAGCGCGTAGCGCTTCACGGGCGACACCTGCAGTTGCATGCCGCGGCCGGCCGGCCGGTCGGGCTGGGTCAGCACCAGCGGGATCGCATGGCCGGCCCGGTGCAGCGCGGCCAGCGCCGCCGCGGCGAATTCCGGCGTACCGGCGAAGATCACGTTCATCGGGGCGGCACCAGGGAAAAGGGAAAGACACAAAAGGGGAAGACACAGCGGGGCGGCAAGGCGGCGCCCGGACCGCGCGGCGGTTGTTACTTGTTACTTGGCGGCGGCGACCTGCCGTTCGCGCTTCTGTTCGCGCGCTTCCTTCTGCAGCTTGCTCTTGATGCGGTTGCGTTTCAGCGGCGACAGATACTCGACGAATACCTTGCCCTGCAGATGATCCATCTCGTGCTGGATGCATACCGCCAGCAGGCCGTCGGCCTCGACTTCAAATGATTTGCCTTCGGCATCCAGCGCGCGCGCGCGGATGCGTGCGGGCCGCTCGACGCCGTCGTAGATGCCGGGCACCGACAGGCAGCCTTCGTCGTAGACCCGGGTTTCCTCGCTGGCCCAGAGGATTTCCGGATTGACGAACACGCGCAACTCGTCATGCGTGTCGGACGTGTCGATCACGATCACCTGTTCATGCACGTCGATCTGCGTGGCCGCGAGACCGACGCCGGGCGCGTCGTACATGGTTTCGGCCATGTCTGCCACGAGGCGCTTCAGGCGGTCGTCGAACGCGGTCACCGGCTTGGCAACCTTGTGCAGACGGGGGTCGGGGTAACGCAGGATATCGAGCAGAGCCATACGACGTTTGCGCAACAACGCGATTGGATGAGAGAGCGTTTGTTCTTGCGAGTTCAAGGAATTGTCGGCAGAATCTGATGCCATTTGGCAAGTTTTTCCGCCTGCCGGCGCTGTCGGCGAACCGCCGTCGCCGCGCGCGCCGACCGGTGAGCGCACCGTGGATTCGTCGCGATTTCCATCACAACCGGCGCACGTTCGCAGCGCGCCTCACTACCGGACAAACCATGAAAAAGTTTAGCACAGCGGCCCTGGTCCTCGCTCTCGGCGCGACGCTCGCGCCGCTGCGGCAGACGGTCGCGGCGCCGGCGTGCACGTTCCTGCCGAATGCGCCCGACCAGCACCTGGTGGTCAAGGGCGACACGCTCTGGGATATTTCCGGCAAGTTCCTCGAACACGCATGGTGCTGGCCGCAGGTGTGGGGCATGAACCGCGAGCAGATCCGCAATCCGCACTGGATCTATCCGGGCCAGATCGTGTATTTCGACCGCGCCGCCGGCCGGCTCCGGCTGGGCAAGCCCGCCGGCGACACGACGGCGGAAGTGCGCCTGTCGCCGCAAATCCGCAGCCAGGGACTCGGCACGGCGGCGATCCCGTCGATTCCCGCCGGCGAGATCGAGCCGTTCCTGTCGCAGCCGCTGATCGTCGAGGAAACCGAACTGGCCGCCGCACCGCACGTGGTCGCCACGCAGGAAGACCGCGTTAACATCGGCAAGAACGACCGCGCCTACGTGCGCGGCGACCTGAAGGGCGACACCGCGTTCCAGGTGTTCCGGCCCGGTCAGCCGTTGAAGGATCCGGACACCGGCGCGGTGCTCGGCTACGAAGCGGCCTACCTCGGCACGGTCAAGCTGGTGCGCGCGGGCGCGACGCCCGACGAAGCCAGCACTGTCCTGGTCCAGTCGTCGAAGCAGGAAATCGGCGTCGGCGACCGCCTGGTCCCGCTGCCGTCGACGCCGATCGTCAACTACATGCCGCACGTGCCGGAAAAACCGGTGGACGGCCGTGTCGTGTCGATCTACGGCGGCGTCA
>JBQCGO010000278.1:0-12596 GCA_051955575.1 Burkholderiaceae bacterium | reverse complement strand
GCAGCAGCGGCAGCAGCCAGCGCCGCTTCTGCTCGTCGCTGCCGTAGCGCTCCAGCGTTTCCATGTTGCCGGTGTCCGGCGCGTTGCAGTTGAAGACTTCCGGCGCCCAGACCACGCGGCCCATGATTTCGCACAGCGGCGCGTAATCGAGGTTGGACAGGCCTTCCGGCACGTGCGGCGACTTTGGCAGGAAGAGATTCCACAAGCCTGCCTCGCGCGCCTTCGGCTTCAGTTCCTCCACCACCTGCGTCGGGATCCAGCGGTCGCCGCGCTCGCGGCCGTTGCGCTCGACTTCCTCCTTGTAGCGCGCCTCGTTCGGGTAGATGTGCGCGTCCATGAACGCGAGCAGTTTCGCGCGCAGCTCGCTGCAGTGCGCGGAATAAGCGAAATCCATGTCGTCTCCTGTCGAATGTCGTCGTTGATAGCGCGCGGCTAGCCGCCTGCCGCGTAGCGCCAGCCGAGCTCCGCCATCGGCCGCGCCGCACGTCCCGCGGCAAGCGCCTGCGCGCTGGCGGCGGTGCCGTCGGCATGGCGCTTCATGATGCCCTGCAGGATGCCAGCCATGCGGAACATGTTGTAGGCGAGGGCGAAGCGGTATTCCTCCGGATCGATCTCCAGCCCGGTGCGCGCCCGGTATCGCGCGATGTAGTCCTGCTCGGACGGGATGCCGAGCGCGGCCAGATCCAGCCCGCCGATGCCGCGGAACTGGCCCGGCGCGATGTGCCAGCTCATGCAGTGATAGGCGAAGTCCGCCAGCGGATGGCCCAACGTCGACAGTTCCCAGTCGAGCACCGCCAGGATGCGCGGCTCGGTCGGATGGAAGATCAGGTTGTCCATCCGGAAGTCGCCATGGACGATCGCGGTCTCCTGTCCCGGCGGGGTGTGCCGCGGCAGCCAGTCGATCAGTTTGTCCATCGCCTCGATCGGCTCGGTTTCCGACGCCTTGTACTGCCGCGTCCAGCGGTCGATCTGGCGCGCGAAGTAGTTGCCCGGCTTGCCGTAGTCGGCCAGGCCGATCGCGGCGTAGTCGATGCCGTGCAGTTGCGCGAGCACACGGTTCATCTCGTCGTAGATCGCGGCGCGCTCGTCGCGCGTCATGCCGGGCAGCGACTGGTCCCACAGCACGCGGCCGTCGACGAAATCCATCAGATAGAACGCCCGTCCGATCACGGCTTCGTCGGTACACAGCAGGCGCTGCCTCGCGGTCGGAAAACCGGCCGCGTGCAGCGCGTTCATCACCCGGTATTCGCGCTCGATCGCGTGAGCGGAGGGGAGCAGCTTCGCGGCCGGCCCGGGCTTGGTGCGCAGTACGTAATGCCTGCCGCCGGCGTTCAGCTTGAAGGTGGGATTGGATTGCCCGCCCTTGAACTGCTCGACCGACAGCGGCCCCGGAAAACCTTCCACCCGGTCGCGCAGATAATCCTGCAGCGCGGCCGCGTCGAAGCGCTGCCGCTCGGCCACCGGCCGGGTGCCGGTGAATTCATCAAACATGCCGTCTCCGTTTTCGTTCGGTCAGATTCGGTCAGACGCTGCGAAAGCGCCGGTATTGCGCGAGCAGCGTTTCCATCGTGGTGCCGCGCTCGTTGCCGTGCAGCGCTGCCAGCGGCGAATGATTCACCAGGCGCACCACCGAGTCGGCCGGTTCGCTGCCGACGTCGATCAGATTGATGCAGCCAGGCGCTTGTTCGATTCCGCCGAAGAACAGCCGCTGCCCGGTCAGCGCGTACGACAGGATTGCGCGGTTCACGCCGCCGTGCAGCACCAGCAGCGCCGTGTCCCAGTCCTTGTCGGCGCGCAGCCGGTCGATGCAAGGATGGACGCGGTCCATCAGTCCACCGACGCTTTCGCCGCCGAGAAATCGCCGGTCTTCCGGCGCGCTGCCCGAGAACGCGCCGGTGAACGCCGCGTCCAGTTCATCGTCCGGGATCGCGGACAGCCGGCCGCCGCGGATTTCCTCCAATCCCGGCCAGCATTCCGGCTCGACCGCCTGGCCGGCGGCGGCGAGCGCCCGGCGCGCGGTTTCGACGGTGCGCGGCAGTCCCGACACGATCACCCGGTCGAAGCGCACGGCTTCGGCCGCGAACAGCCGTCCCGCCGCATCCGCCTGTTCGCGGCCGCGTGCGTCGAGCGGCACGGTCTCCGGCGGCAACGGGCGTCCAGCCTCGTCGAAGTAGACGACGCTGCCGTGCCGCATCAGTACGATGCGCCGCCGCGTTGCGGTCATGAATAGCGCGCTGCGCGCTTTTCCAGGAAGGCGCTGATGCCTTCCTGACCGTCGCGGTGATACAGGCTTTCGAGCAGGTTCTGCTTTTCCAGTTCGAGATGCTCGGCCAGGCTGTTGCCGCGCGCTTCGCGCAGCAGCGACTTGATGCGCGCGGTCGCATTCGGCGACAGTCCCGCCAACTCGTCGGCCCAGGTCAGCGCGGCGTCATGCGCGCCGCCGTCGGCGACGAGGCGGTTCACCACGCCGAGCGCATGCAGCCGCCGGGCCTCGATCGGACGCGCCTGCAGCAGCAGTTCCGATGCCAGTTGCCGGGGCAGCGCGTGCGCGAGGAACCAGGAGCCGCCGCCGTCCGGCGTCAGGCCGACGCCGGCGTGGGACATCGCGAAGCCGGCCGATTCGCCCGCGACGATGAGGTCGCAGGCGAGCGCCAGCGAAAACCCGGCACCTGCCGCCATGCCGTCCACCGCGGCGATGACCGGTTTCGGGCAGTCGCGGATCGCGTCGATCCAGTTGTGCACGACATCGACGAAGGCGGCGACGGCATGACGGTCGCGCGCCCGGCCTTCGAGCAGCGTCTTGAGATCGCCGCCGGCGCAGAAGAAATCGCCGGCGCCGACGAGCACTACGGCGCGGATCGAATCGTCGCGTTCCGCCGTTGAAAGCGTCTCCACCGCAGCGGCGGCCATGTCGGGGTGCAGGGCATTACGCAGGCCGGGATTGGACAGGGTCAGGATCAGGGTGGCGTCGCGCCGCGACGCTTTCAGTTCGGCCGTCATGGAATCGTTCGCGTGAGAGTTCGAATATTTCGGATGTTTCGAATATTTGCCGGCGGTCCCGGAAGCAATGAAGGCTGCGCCCGTAGAGCATTCTCAAGAACGAGAGGGGCGCCGGTCCAGCCCGGAAAGCGATTGTCATATTGTAATTTCCCGGCTTAAAAATTTGTCGTGCCGACGCTAAATCTCAAAAATTTCTCTGTTACATCGCGGCAACCCCGTGCCTATAATGCGCCAGACATCATTTCAGGTATTGCAGGGATGGCCGTTTCTCGCTGGATCACCGTCGTGGCATTGAGTGCATGGGCGCCGTGGTCCATGGCGGTCGGCCTAGGCCCGATCCAGATGCAATCCGGACTCGGGCAACCGCTGCAGGCCAGCGTGCCGCTGCTTTCGGCCGGCACTGCCGAAACCGGGGGGTATTGCATCAAGGCGCAGGTGTCGACTCCGGACGGCACGCTGATCGTCGCGCCGCAGGCCGGCGTGCGCGGCGGCGACCGGCCGAACCAGTTGGTTCTGACGTCGCGTCAGCCGATCAATGAACCGGCCGTGACGGTTTCTGTCGATTTCGGTTGCGTGAACCGCGTTCACCGCGATTTCACCGTTCTGCTCGATTTCCCGACCGCGGCGCCCGTGCCGCTCCCGGCCGAGCGTCAGCCCATGCCGCAGCCGGAACAGCGCCCTGTCGACAGGACGCCGCCAGTCCAGGCAACGCGCGCGCCGGCGTCCGCATCGATGAGCGGGGGAGCCGCGACCGCACCGGAAAACCCGGCGCCGACGGTCAGGCGGGCGATCAAAAGGAAACCGGCTCCGGCTGTCGCCAGAGCGGCGGCAAATCCGGCAGCAGATCCGGCAGCAAATCCGGCCGAGCCCGACAAGCCGGTGCTGCGGCTGACTGCCGACGAGATCCCGTCGCCCGCGGGTATGCGCATGAGCGACACGCTTGTATCCGATGCCGGCGCTTCGGCTCCGACCAAGACCCCGGATGACACGCGCGCCGAGCGCGAGCGTTTCGCCGCCATGATGCGCGGCGAGGACACTGACCGGAAACAGGCGGAAGACTTGCGCGTCATGCAGGAAAAGCTGCGGGCGCTGTCGCTCGAGATCGCGCAGTTGCGACAGCAGAGCCTGACCGCGCAGGCGACGAAAAACGAGAACGAATCGATGTCCGCGACGCTCGCCGCCAGCTTGGGCGCCGCGCTTCTCCTCGCTTTGGGCGCGGCCGGCTGGCTGGCGCTTCGGTTGCGCGATGCCGGACGGCGCAACGAGGAAGCCTGGTGGGACGACATGGCGCGCGACCCGGAGACGGAACCGAAAGACCGCGCTGCCGGCGTGCGGGAAATCCATGTCGACGACAGCAGGAGGCCGTCGGACACCGAACCGATGTCGCCGAGCAACGTCAGCCGTTTCCCGCGCTTCCCGGCAAAGACCGCCGCGCGCCGACCGGAGCCGCCTGCGGATACCGACGCTGTAGGCGCCACACGTCCCGCAGGCGAGGAACCCGGCAATGCAGCCGCCGGGGTGCCGGAAGACAACGGCATCAACTTTCACGACTCCGTCTCGTTCAACGTGCTGTCCGGCGTTCGCGGCCAGCAGACCCGGATGCCGAAGGTCGAAGTGATCTCGGACGTGGTGCAGGAGGCGGAGTTCTGGATGCTGCTGAACAATCCGCAGCGCGCGCTCCAGATTCTCGAACCGTACGGCGTCGACCAGCGGCCGGATTCGCCGGTCGCCTGGCTGTATTTGCTCGACCTCTATCGCTCGCTCGACCGGCGCGAGGATTACGACGGACTCGCGGGGCGCTTCAAGCGCATATTCAATGCTCGCATTCCCGCCTGGGGCGAGCAAGAGAATTACGACGCTCCCGCTTCGCTCGAGGATTTCCCGCGGCTGGTGGATAACATCTGCAAATTGTGGTCCGACGATCAGGCGGTACCGTACCTCGAAAGCCTGCTGATCGACGACCGCAACGGCGAGCGGGTCGGCTTCGACCTGCCGGTCTACCGCGAGATCATCATGCTGATCGGCATCGCCACCGACGCGGCGCGCGGCCGGCGGCAGGTCGCGGGCTGATTCGCGGCGCGGTACGCTGCGGCCCGCGGCACCGGCGCTTGTGATGCCCGGCGTCGACAGGCCGCCTCTCAGATCGCGGCAAGTTTCTCCAGTGCGCGTTCCAGCGTATCGTCCCGCTTCGCGAAACAGAACCGCACCACGCCCGATTCCCGCGGCCGCTGGTAGAACGCCGACACCGGGATCGCGGCGACACCGATCTCGGTGGTCAGCCAGCGCGCGCAGTCGGCTTCGCCCATCGACGTGATCGCGGTGTAATCGACGCACTGGAAATAGGTACCGGACGACGGCAGCACGCGGAAGCGCGTCTCCCGCAGGCCGGCGCGGAACAGGTCGCGCTTGCGGGCGTAGAACGCCGGCAGCCCGAGGTAGGGCTCGGGATCGGCCATGAACGCCGCAATGCCGTACTGGACCGGCGTGTTCACCGTGAACACGTTGAATTGGTGCACCTTGCGGAATTCCGCGGTCAGCGCGGCGGGCGCAGCGACGTAGCCGATCTTCCAGCCGGTCACGTGGTAGGTCTTGCCGAAGCTCGATACCACGAAGGCGCGCTCGGCGAGCGCCGGATGGCGGCACACCGATTCGTGCCGCAGCCCGTCGTACACCATGTGCTCGTACACCTCGTCCGACAGGACCAGAATGCCAGTCTCGTCGACGATCGCCTCGAGCTGCGCCATATCGTCCGCGTCGAGCACCGAGCCGGTCGGATTGTGCGGCGAATTGACGATCAGCAGCCGCGTGCGCGGCGTCACCACTGTCCGTACCGCATCCCACGGCACCGAGTAGCCGCGCTCGTCGTACGTCATCTGCACGAAGACCGGCACGCCGCCCGCCAGCTCGATCGCCGGCACGTAGCTGTCGTAGGCCGGCTCGATCACGATCACTTCGTCGCCCGCATGCACCACGGACAGGATCGCCGTCAGCAAGCCCTGAGTCGCGCCGGCGGTCACAGTGATTTCGGTCGACGGATCGTAGCGATGACCGTACAGCGCGGCGATCTTGGCCGCGATCGCCTCGCGCAGGGTCGGCACCCCGGCCATTGGCGGATACTGGTTCAGTCCTTGCCGCATGGCCGTCGCGACGCAATCGACCAGCGCCGGATCGCAATCGAAATCGGGGAATCCCTGGCCGAGATTGATTGCGCGGTGCTCGGCGGCGAGTGCGGACATCACGGTGAAGATCGTGGTGCCGGCCTGCGGCAGCTTGGATGGCGGAATCGGGACGGTCAAAGGCGTGGAGCTTGGCGGCATGGGAAAGGCGTGCGCCGGAGAAGGGCGCGGTCGTTGAGGGTTCTGGATTCTACTGCGGCGCGGCGTCTATGCGCCGAGTTCCGGGCGCTCGCGCAGCCAGGCGTCCGGCGCCATGATCGCGAACAGACCCGCCTTGCGCGTGCGGCGCGCCAGCTTCAGCAGCGCCTTGTCCTTGGTCAGCAGCGTGCGGGCACCGGCATCGCGCGCCAGTTCGAGAAATTTCTGATCGTCCGGATCGCGACAGACGGGCAGGACCGCGACGGCATCGCCGAGTTCGCCATGGAACGGGCGGATCAGCATATCGAACTGCGCCTCGATCCGCGGCCGGTCTTCCGGCGCGATGCCTAGATGCGCATAACCGAGAACGATGCGCCACTCGTTGCGGCAATCGTCGCGGGTCAACGCTTCGACGTGACCGGCGCGCAAGGCGTCGAGCAGACGGTCCCAGCGGGGATCGCGAAAATGGAAAAGGTCCAGACAGACGTTGGTATCGATGACGATGCGTTCGGGTATCATCCGCGAATTTTAGCCGCCCGCCGGCTCTTCCCGCATGCTGCTCGTCCTCTCGCCCGCCAAGACGCTCGACTTCGACACCCCACCGACGACGCGCCGGCAAAGCGCGCCGGAATTCGCTGGCGAAGCCGCCACACTGATCGAGGCGTTGCGCGGTTACGCGCCGCAGGATCTGGCTGCGCTGATGTCGCTGTCCGACCCGCTGGCGCGGCTGAACGTAGACCGCTACGCATCGTGGTCGGCAGCGGCAACACCGTCGAACGCCAAGCAGGCGGTGCTTGCCTTCGACGGCGACGTCTATGAAGGGCTCGACGCGCCATCGCTCGACGCCGGCGCGCTCGGCTGGCTGCAATCGCACCTGCGCATCCTGTCGGGACTGTACGGCGTGCTGCGTCCGCTCGACCTGCTGCAGCCATACCGGCTGGAAATGGGCACGCGGTTGCCGACGGCGCGCGGCGCGACGCTGTACGCTTTCTGGGGAAATGCGGTGACCGACGCGCTGCACCGGCAGCTGCGCAGCCTGCGATCGAAGACGCTGGTCAACTTGGCATCGGAAGAGTATTTCCGGGTGGTGCGACCGGCGCGGCTCGATGCGCGCATCATCACGCCGGTATTCGAGGACTGGAAGGGCGGCCGCTACAAGGTGATCTCGTTTTATGCCAAGCGCGCCCGCGGCCTGATGGTGCGCCATGCAGCGCTGCGCCGCGCGGCCGGTGTCGAAGCGCTCAAGGATTTCGCGGCCGAAGGATATGCCTATGACCCGAAGGTGTCCGAGGAGAACGTGTGGGTATTCCGGAGACGCCGGGAGGACTGAGGAAGATGAAACGGGAAGGAACCGAGGAAAGCCGCCGGCAAATTTTCCGGCGGCGTGGATCAGGCGAGCGGGGCGAATGCGACGCCGGTCACCAGAGCTTCCACCACGGATCCTTCTCCTTGTCGCCCAGCTGATTCAGGCGGGCGTTCGGGTAATTGGTCTTCAGCACACGCATCGCGTCGTCGCGCAACTTGGGCAGGTTCATCGCATCGTAGGAACGCACCATGATCTTCAGCGCGTCTTCGATTGCCGGCGATTCCCGGTATTCCTTCACCGCGCCCTGCGCCCGGTTAGCGGCGGCAAGGTAAGCGCCGCGGCGGTAGTAGTAATCGGCGACATGGACCTCGTGCTGCGCCAATGCATTGACCAGGTACTTCATCCGCGCCCGAGCGTCCGGCGTGTACTTGCTGTTCGGGAAGCGCTCGACCAGCGTCTTGAACGAATCAAATGCGTCGCGCGCCGCCTTCGGATCGCGCTCGGTCGGATCCTCGCTGACCAGGAAGTCGAACACGCTGACCTTGTCGTTGAAATTGATCAGGCCGCGCAGGTAGTACACGTAGTCGACGTTCGGATGGTTCGGATGCAGCCTGATGAAGCGGTCGGCGGCAGCCAGCGCCTCGGCCTGTTCGCCCTGGCGGTAGTGTGCGTAGGCGATCTCGATCTGCGCCTGCTGCGCATAGGTGCCGAACGGGTAGCGCGACTCCAGTTTCTCGAAGTAGGAGATCGCCTTCTCGTAGTTGCCGCTGTCGAATTCGTCGCGCGCCTCCGCGTATAATTTCGAGGCCGACCAGTTCGCCGTCTCGTCGATCTTGTCGGGCAGCAGGCCGCAGCCCGACAAACCGATCACACAAGCCAGGACGGCGATCTTCAACACTTTCTTTTGCATGGCGCTCGACGATGTCGCGATGGTGGAGTGGCGCCGATTATAGCCGATGGGACATGCGCTGATGCCGCGCGGACAAGAGGGCGCCGACGCGCTTCCGGACGACGATTTTCTCGATGACGAGCCGGCGGAACGCGGCGCGCCGGACGGCAGCGCGATCCATGTCGCGCTGACCGCGCGCGACGCCGGCGAGCGGCTCGACAAGGCGCTTGCGCGCCATCTTTCGCAGTACTCGCGCAGCCGGCTCCAGCAATGGATCGAGGACGGCAGCGTCACCGTCGACGGCAAGCCCGCCCGCCCGAAGTCGGCGGTGTACGGCGACGAGACCATCGTCGTCGTGCCGCGTGCACTGCCGGAGGAACAGGCCTTCGCGGCCGAACCGGTGCCGCTGGAGGTGGTGCACGACGACGACGCGATCGCGATCCTCGACAAGCCGGCCGGCCTGGTCGTGCATCCGGCGGCGGGCAACTGGTCGGGCACGCTGATGAACGGCCTGCTGCACCGCTGGCCGGCGCTGGCCGGCGTGCCGCGCGCCGGTATCGTGCACCGGCTCGACAAGGACACCAGCGGCCTGATGGCGGTCGCGAAAACCCTGGAGGCGCACGCCGACCTGGTGCGCCAGTTGCAGGCACGTACCGTGCGGCGCCGCTACCTTGCGCTGGCCTGGGGCAATGCGCCGGCGTCCGGCACGGTGGATGCGGCGATGGCGCGCCACCCGCGCGACCGGATCAAGATGGCCGTCTCGGAAAGTCCGTTCGCCAAACACGCTGTCACCCACTACGAGCGCCTCGCGCAGGGTGCGCTCGACGGCCGCCCGGTCAGCCTGCTGCTGTGCCGGCTGGAAACCGGGCGCACCCACCAGATTCGCGTTCACATGCAGTCGATCGGCTTGCCGCTGGTCGGCGATCCGCTGTACAGCCGCACGCATCTCGCCGCGGTGTTCCCGAGGCAGGCGCTGCACGCATGGCAGCTCGGGCTGGTACATCCGGCGACCGGCGAACTGCGCGAGTGGCGCGCCGATCCGCCGGTCGACCTGCGGGCGCTGATCGCGCGCGCCGGCATCGACGAACCGGCGGAGGAAGCCTGATGCAGACCCTCGTTCCCGACTGGACCGACGCGCCGTCCGGCGTGCGCGCGCTTGGCACGCGGCGCGCCGGCGGCGCCAGCCTCGGTCCGTACGGTGCCGCCGACGGCACGGGCGGCGGCAATCTCGGCACCCACGTCGACGACGACCCGGCAGCGGTCGCGCGCAACCGCGCGGCGCTGCAGTCGCTGCTGCCGGCCGAACCGGTTTGGCTGGCGCAGGTGCATGGCGCGACGGTGGTCGACGCGGCGCGCGTCGACGGCGTGCCGGAAGCGGACGCGAGCATCGCCGCCGCGCCCGGCGTCGTTTGCGCGATCCTCACCGCCGACTGCCTGCCGATGCTGCTGGCCGACCGGCGCGGACGAGTGGTCGGCGCGGCGCACGCCGGCTGGCGTGGACTCGCCGCCGGGGTGCTGCAGAACACGGCGTGCGCGATGCGCGCGGCCGGCGCCGACGAAATCGTCGCCTGGCTCGGCCCGGCGATCGGTCCGCAGCGCTTCGAGGTCGGCGCGGAAGTGCGCGAGGTCTTCGCGTCGCAGCGGGCGGCCGCGGCAGCGGCGTTTGCGCCGGTGGAGGGAAAGCCCGGCAAGTTCCTCGCCGACATCTATCTGCTGGCGCGTCAGGCGCTGGCGGAAGAAGGCGTGACCGGCGTTTCCGGCGGCAGCTTCTGCACCGTCGCCGACGCGAGTCGCTTCTACTCTTACCGGCGCGACGGCCGCACCGGGCGGATGGCGGCGCTGGTCTGGATCGATCGGTAGCGATCCGTTTTCATCGCCTTCATTCGCCTTCGGGCGGCGTCCCGGCGGCTTCACGTTCCCGTTCCTGCGCCTGCCGCTCCCTCTCCCGGTTGCGGCGCCGCTGCGGCGTGCCCATCAGATATAGAATGATGGCCACGGGCAGCAAGCCGTAGAACGTGAAGGTCATCAGTCCGGCGACGACGGAATTTTCGGTGACCGACATCATCAAAACAACGTAGATCCAGGCGATGGCGACGATGTACATGCGTGCTTTCGTTGGTTGTCGTGCGGTCGGGTCGGAGCGCTTACGAGGGAGACGAGCATGAACGCGGCGCACACCCCGTTCGACATGCCGCAATGGCTGTCGGCGATGGCTGGCCAGAATCCGTGGCAATCGATGGTCCGGCCGTTCGTGCCGACCGACATGGACGCGCTCGCCAGGCAGTTGGGCCAGATCGGCGGCGAACTCGGTATCGTGCTCGATCCCGCCGTCGTCTCCCGCCTGCAGAATGATTACATGACCGAGGCCGGCGCGCTCTGGCAAGACATGCTGGCTTCGCGCGCGCCGGCGCTGCACGACCGGCGCTTCGCGGCGTCGGCGTGGCAGGAAAACCCGTTCTTCGCGTTCAACGCGGCAGCCTACCTGCTGAACGGCCGCTTCCTGACCGCGCTAGCGGAAGCGGTCGAGGCGCCGCCGCAGGTCAAGAGCAAGATTCGCTTCGCGGTCCAGCAGATGATCGACGCGATGTCGCCGTCGAATTTTCTTGCGACCAACCCGGTGGCGCAACAGCGCATCGTCGACACCCAGGGTCAGAGCCTCGCCAAGGGCATTGCCCACATGCTGGAAGACATGCAGAAGGGCCGCATCTCGCAGACCGACGAGTCGGCGTTCGAGGTCGGACGCAATGTCGCCACCACGCCGGGCGACGTGGTTTTCGAGAACCCGTTCTTCCAGCTGATCCAGTACAAGCCGTCGACCGGGACGGTGCACGAGCGGCCGCTCCTGATCGTGCCGCCCTGCATCAACAAGTTCTACATCCTCGACCTGCAGCCGGAAAACTCCTTCGTCCGCTATGCGGTCGAGCAGGGACACACGGTGTTCCTGCTGTCGTGGCGCAACCCGGACGAATCGCTGGCGAACGCCACCTGGGAGCAGTACGTGGAGGACGGCGTGATCGCGGCGATCAACGTCGCGCGTGACGTTTCGGGACAGGAGGCGATCAACACGCTTGGCTTCTGCGTCGGCGGCACTTTGCTGGCCACTGCACTGGCGGTGCTGTATGCGCGCGGCGAGAAGCCCGCGGCCAGCCTCACGCTCCTGACGACGTTCCTCGACTTCGCCGACGCCGGCTCGCTCGACGTCTACATCGACGAGCAGCAGATCGCGATGCGCGAGCAGCAGATCGGCCGCGGCGGCCTGATGCCGGGCCGCGACTTCACCACCGCGTTCTCCAGCCTGCGGCCGAACGATCTGGTGTGGAACTACGTCGAGTCGAACTACCTGAAGGGCGAGGAACCGCCGGCCTTCGATCTGCTGTACTGGAACGCCGACAGCACCAGCCTGCCGGGACCGATGTTCTGCACCTACCTGCGCAAGATGTACCTCGAAAACGCGTTGCGGGAACCCGGCGGCCTGACCGTCGGCGGCGAGAAGGTGGACGTGCGCAAGATCGCCGCGCCGACCTTCCTCTACGCCTCGCGCGAGGACCACATCGTGCCGTGGACCTCGGCCTATGCGTCGATGGACCTGCTCAATCCGAAGAAGCCGAAGCAGAACCGCTTCGTGCTCGGCGCGTCCGGTCACATCGCCGGCGTCATCAACTCGCCGGCGAAGAACAAGCGCAACTACTGGGTCCACGACGGCGATGCCGCCGACGCCCAGGCGTGGCTTGGTGCCGCCGAGGAGAGGAAAGGCAGCTGGTGGCCGCTGTGGGCGGAATTCCTTGCCTCCCACGCAGGCAAGCAGGTGCCGGCGCCGCGCAAGCCGGGCAATGCGCGTCACAAGCCGATCGAGCCGGCGCCCGGTCGCTACGTCAAGGCGCGCGCGAACGCCTGAAGTTCGCGTTGAGTGCGTTGCGTCGGCAGGAAGAAGGCGTCCCGCTTCGCCCGCGGTGTTCCGCCTGCGCCGCAATATTTTTCATCTGTTGCAGCGAACTGCGTAACCGCTTGTTTTTCCGCAATATAATGACGGCAAGTCCGGCGAATCCGCGCATGTTTCGACGGCGGCCCCCTTGAGTGTGTTGCAACG
>JBQCGO010000277.1:0-6910 GCA_051955575.1 Burkholderiaceae bacterium | reverse complement strand
CGGCGCAGCCCGGCTTTGCCCATCCGGCGAGCCAGGGCCGGCTGCCGCTGCAAGGTCAGCAGTTTCGCCGCCAGCGCTTCCGGGTCTTTCGGCGGCACCAGGTAGCCGGTCTTGCCATCGATGACCGTGCTCTTGATGCCGCCCACGTTCGCGCCGATGACCGGCACTGCGCACGCCATCGCTTCCAAAGGCGTGATGCCGAACGGCTCGTACCACGGCGTGGTGACGAACACGTCGGCTGCGCCGTAATACCAGCGCAGCCGCTCGCGCGCGACCTGCCCGGTGAAGCGCACGCTGCCGGCCACCCCGAGCGCGTCGGCGCGCGCCATCAACCGGCCGATCTCCGGCGTGGCCGCCGCATCCGGCTGCGCGCTGTTGCCGCCGACGACCAGCAGTTGCGCGGCGATGCCGTGCCGCTGACGCAGGATCGCCAGCGCGTCGATGACGGTGTCGACCCCCTTTCTCGGCACCATCCGGCCCAGTTGCAGGATCGTGAAGGTGTCGTCGTCGAGTGCCAGCCGGGTGCGCGCCTCCGGGCCGACCGGCCAGAACTCGTCGGGATCGAAGCCGCACGGCACGATATCGATGGTCGAGGCCGGGGCGCCGTACAGCGACGTCATGTCGTCGCGGTCCTGTTCGCACTCGGCAATGATGCGGTCGGCCTCCTGCATCAGTTGCGCCTCGATCGCCATGCGGCAATCGGGAAAGCCGTCGGCCTGCCCCTGACAGAGCCGGCGCACCTGGCCGAGCGCATGAAAGGTCATCACGAACGGGATGCCGAGCGCTTGCCGGCAGGCGCGGGCAGCGATGCCGGACATGAAGAAGTTCGCATGCAGCAAGTCGTAGCGATACGGCTGGGCGGCGGCAAAGCGCGCCAGGAAGCGGCCGAACGTCTCCATGTACGGCAGCAGCTGTTCCTTCGGGATGGCGGTGGGCGGGCCGGCGGGGACGTGGATGACGCGCACCCCGGGCAGCCAGTCGGTGACGATCGGCAGGTCCGGGTGGTCGCGCCGGGTGAAGACGTCGACCCGGTGGCCCAGGCGGGCGAGCTGGCGGGCGACGTGGGCGACATAGATGTTCTGACCGCCGCTGTCGGTGCTGCCGGCGGCCGCCAGCGGCGACGCATGTTCACTGATGAGCGCTAGGGTTCGCATGGTGGACCGTTCCGGCCGGGTAGTGGGGAAGCCTTGCCGGCCGCTGCCGAGGCAGCCTGCCGACAAGACGGACAGCGACGCGAAGAACCGTGCCGCGCGGCGCAAGCGATGGACGGGGAAACAGGCGTGTTCGCCGCATGCGCCGGTGGGCGGCAACACGCGGCTTGCGCCTCGTCCTGCCGCCGATTCCTTCAAAGCAAAGCGTGTACCCAGCGTCGATACCGGCATGCCCGAGCGGCGCGCGGTGGACGACAGCGGCGGGCGCGACGCGGCGCGTTGTAAAACTTACAGCCGGGGGTAAAAATTGCGCCGCCGGTTTCCGGTTCGCGATCGCCGTGAAGACCGCGCTCACCGCGCCCTTCCGCGCACCGTGTAATAACGCTTCATCAGCGGCGTCGCCGAGATGCCGTGCACCACGATCGAGAGCGCCACCACGGTCAGGATGATCGACAGGAAATCGGGCCGTAGCCGGAGAATCCGGCCGTGCTGCGCGGCGAACACCAGGTAATAGAGCGAGCCGATGCCGCGGATGCCGAACCAGGCGATCAGCCGGCGCTGCGCCGGCGTCACCGGCGAGCCGATCAGCGACAGGCCCACCGACAGCGGCCGCACGACGACGAACAGGATCACCGCCAGCAGCACGCCGAAAATCGAAAAGCCAGCGTCCGAGAGGATCACGCCGAGCAGGATCACCATCACGAATTCGGCGATGTTCTCCAGATGCTCGTTGAAGCCGAGCACGCTTTCGGCCATGTAGGCCGGCGCCTTTTCGGGGTCGCTCGCCACCGTCTCGCGCGAATCGAGCGTGACCGGGCCGATCACCGAGTTTGCGGCGCGCTTGCCGCTCGCCGCGAACTCGATGTGGCGCACCGCGACGCCGGTGGCGAACACCGCGAGAAAGCCGATCGCATGGATCAGGTGGGCGACGCCGTAGGAGAACGCGATCAAGCCGATGGTCAGGAATTCCTCCATGCCGATCGCCAGCTTGTGGCGGCTGCGCAGGCGCACCACCGCGTGCGTGGTAAGCCAGCCCAGGCACCAGCCGGCAACCAGCCCCGCCGAAATGCCCCAGGCCACCTGCAGCAACACTGCCGGATGTCGGTAGGCGGCGGCGTCCGGCGCACCGACCAGCGCCAGGCCCAGCATGATGAACGGATAGGCCGTGCCGTCGTTCAGCCCGCCTTCCGCACTGAGGCCGAAGCGAATGCGGTCGCGGTCCCCCACGTCCTGGATCTGCACGTCGGATGCCAGGATCGGGTCGGTCGGGGCGAGGATCGCGCCCAGCAGGATCGCCGCGCCCAGCGGCAGGCCGAGCCAGAAGAAACCGATGACGGCCAGCATCGCGATGGTCGGCAGCATCGCCAGTCCCGCGAGACGCAGCGGCAGCCGCCAGATCGGGTCGCGCAGCGGGATGCGCAGTCTCAGGCCGACCGAGAACAGCGAGATCAGCAGCGCCGCTTCGGTCAGCCATGTGAGGAGCGTCGCATCGCGTTCGATGCGCAGATCGACGAGGCCGAATCCGCCCGGACCGAGCGCATAGCCGACCGGCAGGTAGCACATCGCCGGGCTGAACGGCATCTTCTGAAGCAGCGATTTGATCGCGCCCATCGACAGCAGCAGTGCGCCGCACAGCAGGTACCAGAGCGTGGCGTCGTCGATGGGATTTCTCCATGGCGTGGGCGGTGTCGGCGATGGCGGCGATGGCGGCGATTGGGAACGGCACGATGTCGGCGCTTCCCGAGACAGAGCGTTCGCCGGGGCAATAGATTCCCGGCACGCGGTGCGAACCGGCGCCGCCCTTGCGGACCGTCAAGGGCCGAACCGGGGATTGCTGCAATGATCGGCGTTGCCTTCCGGAACGCCGCGCCGCGGAGCAACGCGTGCCGGCGCACGGCTTTCGGAACTCCGCCGGGGACGCCCTTTCCAAGCGACATGCCGAATACGGGATCGCCTTCCATCTCGAACCGCAGCGTGCTGCAGACGCTGGCGAGCGTCATTTCGGCGTATCGCGCGCGGGTGCTCGGCGCGGTCGCCTTCCTGATCCTGGCGAAGGTGTCCACGGTCGCCGTGCCGCTGCTGCTGAAGCGCATCATCGATGCGCTGTCGCAGTCGCCGTTGCCGCAAGGCCAGTTGCAGCCGCATCAGGCAGTGATCGCCGCCCCGCTGTTCCTGCTGGTCGGCTACGCGCTGGTGCGTTTCTCCGGCACGCTGTTCAACGAGTTGCGCGACCTGCTGTTCTCGCGGGTGACCCAGCGCACCGTCGCCGGCTATGCGCTGGCCACCTTCCGCCATCTGCACGCGCTCGACCCGCGCTTTCACGCGTCGCGCCGCATCGGCGGCCTGATCCCGGAGATCGACCGCGGCACCAGCGCCATCGCGTTCCTGCTCGGCGTCGGCCTGTTCACCATCGTGCCGACGGTGATCGAGATCGCGCTGGTGCTCGGCGTGATGGTCTTGCGCTACAGCATCTGGTTCACCGCGGTGATCGTCTGCACCTTCGTGGTCTACACCGGCTTCACGCTGGTGTTCACCGCGCGCCGCGCGATCTTCCAGCGCCGCATCAACAAGCTCGACAGCCACGCCAAGAGCCGGCTCGCGGACAGCCTGATCAACTACGACGCGGTCAAGGTTTTCACCAGCGAGGAAATCGAAGCGCAGCGCTTCCAGAACATCATGCATCGCTGGAGCGAGGCGGTGGTCAGCAACCAGAAGGCGCTGTTCACGCTGCACGTGGGTCAGAGCGCGATCATCGGCATCGGCGTCGGCGCGGTGATGCTGCTGGCCGGCGTCGGCGTCGCGCACGGCCGCATGACGGTCGGCGACCTGGTGCTGGTCAACAGCTACCTGATCCAGATCTGCCTGCCGCTGAACGCGCTCGGCTTCGTCTACCGCGAGGCGCGCGACGCGATGATCAACGTCGAGAAACTGTTCGCCCTGCTGCGGACCCGGCCGAGCCGCGAGGAGCCGCCCGATGCGCCGGCGCTCGTCGTGACCGACGCGACGGTGGCGTTCGAGCACGTCGGCTTCGCCTACGACCCGGCGCGCCAGATCCTGCACGACGTGAGTTTCACGATCCCGTCCGGCGGCACCGTGGCGGTGGTCGGCGGCAGCGGCTCGGGCAAGTCGACGCTGGCGCGGCTGCTGCTGCGCTTCTACGAGCCGAATGCCGGCCGCATCGCGATCGACGGCCAGGACATCCATGACGTCAGCGCGAAAAGCCTGCGCGGCGCGATCGGCGTGGTGCCGCAGGACACGGTGCTGTTCAACGACACCATCGCCTACAACATCGGCTACGGCCGGCAGGGCGCGACCCACGACGAGATCGTCGAGGCGGCCCGCGCCGCGCACCTGCACGATTTCATCGAATCGCTGCCGGACGGCTATCAGACGCCGGTCGGCGAGCGCGGCGTGAAGCTGTCCGGCGGCGAGAAGCAGCGCATCGCGCTGGCGCGCGCGATCCTGAAGCGCGCGCCGATCCTGATCTTCGACGAAGCGACCTCGGCGCTCGACCTGCAGTCCGAGCGCGCGATCCAGACCGAACTCGACCGGCTGTCGGCCAACCGCACCACGCTGATCATCGCGCACCGGCTGTCGACCATCGTCGACGCCGACGAAATCCTGGTGATGGAAAAAGGCCGCATCGTCGAGCGCGGCACGCACGGCGCGCTGCTCAAGCGCAACGGCATGTACACGCAGTTGTGGCTGCTGCAGCAACGCGCCGAGGGCAGCGAGCGGCGCGCTGCGGCGGCCATGCAGTAGCCGCGGCAGGACACGTCGGCAGGGGCAAGCGGCATGCAACGCGCGGCCGCGCGGCGCTGTCGAAGCGGGAGGACCGGTGTCGCCGGGGATCGGCGCGTCCGGAATCGGCAACCAGCGTTTGGCAGGCACTCATGGGAAAAGTACTTCAGTTCGACCGGCGCCACGGCAGTGCGCCGATGATGGCGCGCAGTGCCGCCGGCGGCGGCATGCCCTTCGGCAAGGCGGCGCACGCGCCGGTGGCCGGCCGCGGGCAGGCCACCATCACCAGCCTGTACGGCGGCGCGCGCGCGGACCGGACGGCGACGCTGGCGGTGTCGGTGGTGGTGCCGACCTGCGGACGCCCGACCCTGCTCAACCGCTGCCTGAAGGCGCTCACCTACCAGAACCTGCTGCCGGCGACCTACGAGATCATCGTGGTCGACGACGCCCCGAACGATGCAACCCGCGAGGCGGTCGCCGAATGGGCGGAGCGCAACGCCGAGCGCGGACTGTCGGTGCGCTACATCCCGTCGCATGGTCCGCACGGCCCGGCGGCCGCGCGCACCCGCGGCTGGCGCGCGGCCAAGTCCGAGATCGTCGCGTTCACCGACGACGACACGATGCCCGAGGCCGACTGGCTGAAGAACGCGCTCGATGCGTTCGATCCCGGCGTCGACGCGATCTGGGGCAGCATCGTGATGCCGCTGTCGAGGAAACCCACCGACTACGAGCGCGACGCCAAAGGGCTGGAAGTGGCCGAGTTCGTCACCGCCAACTGCCTGTGCCGCAAGCGCGTGCTGGAGGCGCTGGACGGCTTCGACGAGCGTTTCCGGCTGGCGTGGCGCGAGGATGCCGATTTCTATTTCCGCCTGCTGCAGCGCCATGCGCAGGTGCGCCACGTGCCGGAGGCGGTGGTGATCCATCCGGTGCGGCCGGCGCGCTGGGGCGTGAGCCTGTCGCAGCAGAAGAAAGTGGTGTTCGACGTACTGCTGTTCAAGAAGCATCCGTCCTTGTACCGGCGCAAGATCCGGCCGTCGCCGCGCTGGGATTATTACCTGACGGTACTGGCGCTCCTGGTCTGCGTCGGCACGGCGATCGCCGGGCTGCCCTTCGTCGCGACCGCGGCCGGGTTGCTGTGGCTGGCGCTGACCGCACGCTTCTGCGCGGCGCGGCTGCGCGGCACGGTGAAGACGCCGAGCCACGTCGCCGAGATGGTCGTCACCTCGGCGGTCATCCCGCCGCTGGCGGTGTTCTGGCGCATCGTCGGCATGCTGCGCTTTCGCACCTTGCTGGCCTGACCGTTTTGCCTTTTTTCTTAACGATACGGCTTTGTGTTCGGACTCAGCTTCTCCCGAGAAGCGATCCCGTTCCGTCATGGTTTGATATCCCTGAAGCGTCACCCCCGCGAAAGCGGGAACCCATTCATTGATGGAGAAAAACATGGATTCCCGCTTGCGCGGGAATGCCGGGTTCCAGCGGGATCGCTTCGTGCGGGCGCCGTTTTGCGCCGTCTTTTCATTCCCGCCTGACTTATCACAAACCGCGCCGCCGAGGCACGCGCTACTGTTGCCGGGTCGCCGCGCTCATTAGCCGGTCGGCATCGCCGCAATGCCGTCGGCAGTCCCGCCGGTTCCTTCCATCGCTTTCCACCCGAACCTTGCGCATGCGCAGACTGAAAATCCTGACCTGGCACACCCACGGCAGCTACCTGTATTACCTGACGCAGCTGCCGCACGATTTTTACGTGATGTCGAACCCGGACCGCTCCGCGGGCTACGGCGGCCGGTCGGGACACATGAAGTGGGGTGACAACGTGCACGACATGCCGGTCGACCAGGCGCGGGATGCGGAATTCGACTGCATCGTGTTCCAGGACGATCATCAGTACCTGGAAGACCAGCACCTGTATCTCACCGCCGCGCAGCGCCGCCTGCCGCGCATCTACATCGAGCACGACCCGCCGCGCGAAAGCCCGACCGAGACACGCCACCCGGTGCAGGACCCGGAAGTCCTGCTGG
>JBQCGO010000276.1:0-10014 GCA_051955575.1 Burkholderiaceae bacterium | reverse complement strand
TGACCGGCTCGAAGGCGTTCGCGCGGCTGATCCTGAACGAGCAGTACGACGAGGCGCTCGCGGTCGCGCGCCAGCAGGTCGAGAACGGCGCGCAGATCATCGACATCAACATGGACGAGGCGATGCTGGATTCGGTCGCCGCGATGACACGCTTTCTGAACCTGATCGCGTCCGAGCCCGACATCGCGCGGGTGCCGATCATGATCGACTCGTCGAAATGGTCGGTGATCGAGGCCGGCCTGAAATGCGTGCAGGGCAAGGCGGTGGTCAACTCGATCTCGATGAAGGAAGGCGAAGAAGAATTCCTGCGGCAGGCGACGCTGTGCCGGCGCTACGGCGCGGCGGTGATCGTGATGGCCTTCGACGAACAGGGGCAGGCCGACACCTACGAGCGCAAGATCGAAATCTGCGAACGCGCCTACAAGCTGCTGACGGAAAAGGTCGGCTTCCCGCCGGAAGACATCATCTTCGATCCGAACATCTTCGCGATCGCCACCGGCATCGAGGAGCACAACAACTACGCGAACGATTTCATCGACGCGACCCGCTGGATCAAGGAGCATCTGCCGCACGCGAAGATTTCCGGCGGCGTGTCGAACGTGTCGTTCAGCTTCCGCGGCAACGACCCGGCGCGCGAAGCGATCCACACCGTGTTCCTGTATCACGCGATCAAGGCCGGCATGACGATGGGCATCGTCAACGCCGGCATGATCGGCGTCTACGACGATCTCGCGCCGGAACTGCGCGAACGGGTCGAGGACGTGGTGCTGAACCGCCGCCCGGATGCCACCGAAAGGATGATCGAGTTCGCCGCCACGCTGAAGGCGGGCGGCAAGAAGGAGGAACAGAGCCTGGAGTGGCGGGAAGCGCCGGTCGAGAAGCGCCTGTCGCACGCGCTGGTGCACGGCATCACGCAATGGATCGTCGAGGACACCGAGGAAGTGCGGCAACAGATCGCCGCCGCCGGCGGACGGCCGATCCAGGTGATCGAAGGCCCCCTGATGGACGGCATGAACATCGTCGGCGACCTGTTCGGGCAGGGCAAGATGTTCCTGCCGCAGGTGGTCAAGTCGGCGCGCGTGATGAAGCAGGCGGTCGCGCACCTGATCCCGTTCATCGAGGAAGAGAAGCGGCAGGAAGAGGCGCGCACCGGCATCGTCGCCAAGCCGAAGGGCAAGATCGTGATCGCCACCGTCAAGGGCGACGTGCACGACATCGGCAAGAACATCGTGTCGGTGGTCCTCCAGTGCAACAACTTCGAGGTGGTCAACATGGGCGTGATGGTGCCGTGCGCCGACATCCTCGCGAAGGCCAAGGAAGAGAACGCCGACATCATCGGCCTGTCGGGCCTGATCACGCCGTCGCTGGAGGAAATGGCCTACGTCGCCAAGGAGATGCAGCGCGATCCGTATTTCGCCGGCGTGAAGATGCCGCTGCTGATCGGCGGCGCGACCACCAGCCGCGCGCACACCGCGGTGAAGATCGCGCCGAACTATGACGGCCCGGTGGTCTACGTGCCGGACGCGTCGCGCTCGGTGTCGGTCGCGCAGTCACTGCTGACGCCGGACCAGCGTCAGCGCTACGTCGACGAGATCGCCGCGGACTACGTGCGCATCCGCGAGCAGCACGCGAACCGCAAGACGGTGCCGCTGCTGCCGCTGACCGCCGCGCGCGCGAACAAGGCCGCATTGCCGTTCGACGGCGACGCCGCGCCGGTGAAGCCCAAGTTCATCGGCCGCCGCGAGTTCAAGAATGTCGACCTCGGCCAGCTCGCGCAATACATCGACTGGGGTCCGTTCTTCCAGACCTGGGACCTGGCCGGACCGTTCCCGGCGATCCTGACCGACCCGGTGGTCGGCGAAGCGGCGAGCAAGGTGTTCGAGGAAGGACAGGCGCTCCTGAAGCAGGTGCTCGAGGGCCGCTGGCTGACCGCCAACGGCGTGATCGCGCTGCTGCCGGCGAACACGGTCAACGACGACGACATCGAGATCTACACCGACGATACGCGCAGCGAAGTCGCGTTCACCTGGTACGGGATGCGTCAGCAGACCGAGAAGCCGGTGATCGACGGCGTGGCGCGTCCGAATCAGTGCCTGGCGGATTTCATCGCGCCTAAGTCGTCCGGCATCGCCGACTACATCGGCGTGTTCGCGGTGACCGCCGGCATCGGCATCGAGAAGCACGAGCAGCGCTTCGAAGCCGCGCTCGACGACTACAGCAGCATCATGCTGAAGGCGCTCGCCGACCGCCTCGCCGAAGCCTTCGCCGAGCAGCTGCACGAACGGGTGCGCAAGGATCTGTGGGGCTATGCGCCCGACGAGGCGCTGTCGAACGCGGAACTGATCAAGGAAGCCTATGCCGGCATCCGCCCGGCGCCCGGCTATCCCGCCTGCCCGGATCACACGCCCAAGGCCGACATGTTCCGGCTGCTGCAGGCCGAGGAAATCGGCATGCGGGTGACCGAGTCGATGGCGATGTTCCCGGGCGCGTCGGTGTCGGGTTTCTACCTCGCGCACCCGCGCAGCAAGTACTTCACCGTCGGCAAGATCGGCATGGACCAGGTCGACGACATGGCCGCGCGGCGCGGCATGCCGAAGGCGGAACTGGAGCGCTGGCTGGCGCCGAATCTCTAGCCTGACGGCCGTCGATGCTTGCGTTTTGAGTCTGTTTCAAAACCGTAGCGAGCGGTTCGAGTTCGGTCCGAGAAGCGCAGCCGCTCTTGCAGGGCGCGCCTCCGCCTGCAAGCGAAGGCCGCTACGCAGGCGGGCGGCAGTGCCGCCCGAAGCCCCTGCTCGCCGCGATGTACGGCGAGCACGGAGGACCAAAATCAAGGCCGAAATCGGGCCGCGCCGCAGTTTCAAACGGGTTTTCAAACAGACTCGCGCGGCGTCAGGCCGCGCTGCTGCAACCGCCAGACCAGCACGTCGAAACGGTCCTGCCCGAAGAACGGCTCTCCCTCGAACACCATCGTCGGCACGCCCCAGTGGCCGGCGGCGCGCAGCGCCGCGTCGTTGGCGTCCAGCTCGGCGTCGATCGACGCGGTGTCGGCCGCCACTTCGCGCTCCAGTTCGTCCAGCGAGAGCCCGGCGCGCTGCGCGGCGCGCGCGAGATGGTCGCCCTGGTGCCAGTTGTCGACGGTGCCGTCCCACAGCATCCGTACCACTTCGTCGGCGAACGCGAGGCCGCGTCCGCGCCGCACCGCGGCGATCCCGAGCCGGCTCAAGCGCCATGCCAGCGGCTGCTCGGCGGCGATCTGCAGCGTCACCGGGTCCTGCGCGATCGGATCGGGTACCGGGCGGCGAAACGGCATGCCGAGGAAGGCCGCCATCCGCGCGGTGTCCTTGAAGAAGTAGGGCCGCGCGAGCGGGTTCATCGCCTTGAAGTAGGCCGGGTTGCGGATCGCGGCCGGATGCACGATGCGCAGGTCGACGTCGACCTGAAAATCCTTCGCCAGCGCCAGCATGCGCGGCAGCACCAGGTAGGAATAGGGACTGCGGAAAGACCAGTAGAGGGATACGGACGGAACGCTCATCGAAGACTCCCGGAAGAATGAACCGGCCATGATAGCCGCGACCCATCGGTCATCGGCGCGCCGGACGCGCTGCGCCGATGCATCTGCGGCAGTCGTTGTGCGCCTGTCATCGAATGGCGCCGGCAACGAAAAGAATTCGCGCTCTGTTGCGGCCGCGCCCTATCTCTCCGCCGCGACCCGGCCCGATAATCTTTCCGAACGCCAATGTTGGCACGCGGCAAGCGGAGTTTTTCCCACTCCCGCCGCGCAGCCGGGGCGCCACGCACAACCGGTTTCGCAGGAGCATTTCATGAGCATTCCCAACGCCCGTCCCTACACCATCTACGACGTCGCCGCCGTGCAGGCCGCGCAGGCGCGCGCCAAGGCGATCGAATGCAACGAGCTCGATTTTTTCTACGAGAACATGCTGGCGCAGGGCGGCGAGCGGACGCTCGCCTCGCCGTCGGGCATCGACGCGCTGGCGCCGCTGCACGAGGAATGCCCGAACTTTTCCGAAGTCCTCGACGACCTGACCCGCTATCTCGGCCTGTCGCTGGCCGGCGGTGCCGGGCTGAACGTGATGCCGATCCTCCTGCTCGGCGATCCGGGCGTGGGCAAGACCCACTTCGGCAAGCGGCTGGCGAAGGCGCTCGGCACCGAGTTCGAGTTCATCAGCATGAACGCGCTGTCGGCCGGCTTCGTCATCACCGGCAGCTCGTCGAGCTGGCGCGGCGCGAAGTGCGGCAAGGTCGCCGAGCGGCTGGTGCGCGGCCAGTTCGCCAACCCGGTGATGCTGCTCGACGAGGTAGAGAAGGCCAGCGGCTCGACCCAGTCCGACCCGCTGTCGGCGCTGTACCAGTTGCTGGAACCGGAAACCGCGCGCAGCTTCCACGACGAATTCATCGACCTCGACATCGACGCCAGCCAGGTGTTCTGGGTGCTGACCGCCAACAGCACCACCGGCATCCCGCCGGCGCTGCTGTCGCGGATGGCGGTTTACGAAGTGCCGGCGCCGACGCCGGAGCAGGCGGCCGGCATCGCGCAGCGGATGTACGCAGGCCTGCTGCGCGAACTGAACTTGCAGGCGATGATGGAAGGCGAACTGTCGGTGCCGGTGCTGGAGCGGATGGCGCCGATCTCGCCGCGCGAGATGCGCAAGGCGCTGCTCGACAGCCTCGGCGTGGCAGTCGCCGAGCGCCGCGGCCGGATCGCACCGGACGACTTCCGCACCCGCAGCCTGCAAGGCCGGCGCAAGATCGGGTTCTGAAACGTGGCCTGCCTGTTCAAGCGGTCGGCGCCTCCCGAGGCAGGCCGTCGACGAACACCAGCAGCTCGCCGGGCGCGAACGCGGTCCAGGTTTCGTTCGAGGTCAGCGGCTCGGTGACGATCACCGCGACGCAGTCGCGCTGCGTGGTGACCGTCGCGAAGTCCACGATCATGTCCTGGTCCGACAGCCGGGCCTCGGCGAACGGATAGCGCCGCACCAGGTAGTACAGGCTGGTCGAGCAGTGCGCGAACATCGCGGTGCCGTCCGACAGCAGCATGTTGAAGGTGCCGTGTGCGGCGATGCCGGCGGCCAGTTCGGCGACGGCGGTCGTCAGCGCGTCCAGCGGCGGCATCGTGCCGCCGAAGCGCCGCTTCAATTCCTCCATCAGGTGACAGAACGCGCGCTCGCTGTCGGTGGTGCCGACCGGGCGGAAACTGTTGCCCGGCGGCGGCGCGAAATCCTTCAGGTCGCCGTTGTGCGCGAACACCCAGTAGCGCCCCCACAGCTCGCGCACGAACGGATGGCAGTTGGCCAGCGCGATGCGGCCCTGCGTGGCCTTGCGGATGTGCGCGATCACGTTGGTCGACTTGATCGGGTAATGACGGATCAGTTCGGCGATCGGCGAATCGATCGCCGCCGCGTGGTCGACGAAATGCCGCACGCCGCCCTCCTCGAAGAACGCGATACCCCAGCCGTCGGCATGGTGCCCGGTGCGCCCGCCGCGCAGCGCGAAGCCGGTGAAGCTGAACACGATGTCGGTCGGGACGTTGCAATTCATTCCGAGCAGCTGGCACATGGCGGAAACGGGGACTCGAAGGGGGACGACATCATGCTGCACCGATCGGCGGGTCGGCGCAAGGCGGCCGCGTAAGCGCTACCGAGGTTTGTAAAAACGCGCATGCGTGGTGTCCGCCGACGCCCCATCTCCCCGGACGCCGCGGATGGCACGGTCCATGCATGTCGGCGCATGCCCTTGCATGCCAACCGCCGGACGCCATGACCGACGCCGCCGTGCCGCTTCCGCCCGCCGCTCCCGGCCGCTGCCGCGGCGGACCCGCGCCCTGTCTCGTCGCGGCGCTGGCACTGCTTTGCGCGCCCGTGGCCGGCGCCGGCTCCGACACGCCGCCCGGACGCGACAAGGGCCTGGAAACGAAGGCGCTCGAAGCCGGCGCGCGTCTCCTGCAGCGCGACGCGCCGCCGTCGGCGCTCGACATTCACCTCGACGGCTTCCATGCCGCGAAGGACGATCCGTCGCATCAGATGCAGGCCCACCATTTCTGCCGGCAGGTCAACGAGGATTTCGCGCAGTGCGCGCTCTACGACGGCGATGCGCAGGACGCGAACCTGGTCGGCGTCGAGTACATCATTTCCGACAAGCTGTTCGACACGCTGCCGCCGGACGAGCGGCGCTACTGGCATCCGCACAACTACGAGATCCTGTCCGGCGAACTGGTCGCACCGGGACTGCCGGCGGCTGCCGAGAAGCAGTTGATGAAGAAGAAGATCAACAGCTACGGCAAGACCTGGCATTTCTGGAATACCGGGCCGGGCGGCGACCGGTTGCCGCTGGGCGCGCCGGTGCTCGAATGGTCGTTCAACCGGGACGGCGAAATGGCGCCGGAGATGGTGCGGCGGCGCAACGAGCAGTACGACGCCAGCATGGCGGACAAGCGGCGCGAGCGCGCCGACCTGACGCCGCTGGCCCAGCCGCAGGCCGGCGTCGATGCACTCAACGGACGGTTTGCCGGCGAGACGCGCCCGATTCCCGGCGTCGTCGACCGCGACGCTGCACCGGCGCGCTGACCGGCATGCCCACCGCCCGCCGTCCCACGCTTCCGCTGCCATGCTGCTGAACGTCGAAACCTGCCACGGCGACTACGACGAAGATGTCCCGGTCGCCTTCATGCTCGGCGCGCGCCGGATCGGCGTGACGACGATCGCCGACCGCTGGCTGGCCGAGTCGCACAGCTATTACAAGGTGTGCGCGGACGACGGCGCGCTCTACATCCTGCGGCGCGACAACCCGGCCGGCATCTGGGAACTGACGCTGTTCCGGGCCACGCCGTAGCCGGTTACGCAGGCGCGGCGGCCCGCGCGATCCCGCCCGACTCTGACCCATGTCAGCCCGCCCCCTTCTCCGCAGCGCAACACGGGCGACAAAATGATACAGTCGCATGCTGTCAAAAAATTAACGCCATTTAACGTACCCGCGCGCCGTCCACCGAGCCGCATTCTTCCGGAGCGCCATGGCCGTCCCTGTTTTCCGTTCCGCAATCGGCGCCTGCCGTCTCGCTTCGCTTGCCTGCGCCGCGCTGCTCCTCCTTGCTTGCCGCACTGCAACAGCATTCGGCTTCGAGGACGTCGCGTCGCGCGCGCAGCAGCTTGCCGCCAAGGCCTACTCGCCGCCGCCGAAAAACCTGCCGCGCTCGCTCGCCAGCCTGAACTACGACCAGTACCGCGACATCCGCTTCCGGCCGAACCGCGCGCTGTGGCGCGAGGAAAAGCTGCCGTTCGAACTGGCGTTCTTTCACGAAGGCCTGTATTTCGACCATGCAGTGAAGATCAACGAGGTCGTCGGCGGCCAGGTCCGGCCGATCCGCTTCGACCCGTCGATGTTCGACTACGGCGCCAACAAGCTCGATCCGGACGCAATGCGCGAACTCGGCTTCGCCGGTTTCCGCGTGCACTTCCCGGTGAATACGCCGAAATACAAGGACGAGGTGCTGGTGTTCCTCGGCGCGAGCTATTTCCGCGCGATCGGCAAGGGCCAGCTGTACGGGATGTCGGCGCGCGGGCTGGCGGTCGACACCGCGCTGCCGTCCGGCGAGGAATTCCCGCAGTTCACCGAGTTCTGGATCGAACGGCCGGCCTCGAACGCGAAGACGCTGACAATCTACGCGCTGCTGGATTCACGCCGGGTCAGCGGCGCCTACCGGTTCGTCGTCACGCCAGGCGTGGACACCACGATGGACGTGACCGCGCGGCTGTTCCTGCGCGAGAAGGTCGGCAAGCTCGGCATCGCGCCGCTGACCAGCATGTACTTCTTCGGCGAGAACCAGCGCGCCCCGGTCGAGGACTACCGGCCCGAGGTGCACGATTCCGACGGCCTGTCGGTCGCCACCGGCACCGGCGAATGGATCTGGCGGCCGCTGGTCAATCCGAAGAAGCTGCTGGTGACGTCCTACTCGCTGACCGACCCGGCCGGCTTCGGGCTGATGCAGCGCGACCGCGCCTTCGCCAGCTACCAGGACCTGGAGTCGCACTACGAATCGCGGCCGAGCACCTGGGTCGCGCCGCAGGGCAAGTGGGGCGCGGGCCGGGTCGAGCTGGTGCAGATTCCGACCCCGGACGAGACCAACGACAACGTGGTCGCCTACTGGGTGCCGGCGAAATCGCCGGAGCCCGGCCAGCCGGCCGACTTCGCCTATCGGCTGTCCTGGCAGAAGGATCAGGAGACCCATCCGCCGACCGCCTGGGTGACCCAGACCCGGCGCGGCCACGGCGGCCAGCACAAGCCGGACGGCAGCGTGCTGCTGGCGGTGGATTTCGTCGGTCCGTCGCTGCAGCATCTGTCCGATGCGATCAAGCCGGAAGCGGTGGTGTCGGCGGACGCCAACGGCAAGATCGTCGAGACCAACACGATCCGCAACGACGTCACCGGCGGCTGGCGGATGACGGTGCAGGTGCGTGCCGTCGACCCGGCCAAGGCGGTCGAGCTGCGCGGCTACCTGCGCGCCGACAACAAGCCGCTGTCCGAAACCTGGAGCTACATCCTCTCGCCCGACAATGCGCAATGACGCTGCCCTGATCCCGTGCGCGGACTACCTCGGTCGGCTGCCGCTGCCGCCGGCCGAGCGTGAGCGGCTGCTGGCGCAGGTCGATGCCGGGAACCCGCGCTCGCCGCGCGAGGCGATGACCGCACTGCACCGGCTGCTCGCCGGCGGCGACGCGTCCGCCGGCGAGCCGGCTTACGCATCGGTCGCGGCGCGCCTGCGCATGCTGCGCACCACGCCGGAAGGCGCACAGGCGGTCGACGCATTGCCGCCGGCGTCGTCCGACGCGCCGAACGCGTCGAACAAACCGATTGCACCGATCGCGCCGCCCATCTGCCGTCGCTCGATGGTGCCGCACCCGTGGGGCACGCTTAACCCGTTGCTGCGATGGTGGCGGGGCGACGACGGCACGCCGACGCGGCAAGCGTCGCCGGCCGATCCCGCCGCGCAAGACACGGTCGATTCCCCCGATCCGCGCGGCGACTGGCAGCACAACGGCAACGTCCGCCGGCTGGTGCTGCTGGTGCTGATGCTGGCGCAGACCGCGATGGCGACCTGGTTCATGGGCCGCGTGCTGCCGTATCAGGGCACCCGGCCGCTGGAGATGGCGACGATGGCGCTGTTCGCGATCCTGTTCTGCTGGGTGTCGGCCGGCTTCTGGACCGCGATGGCCGGCTTCCTGGTGCTGCTGCGCGGCAGCGACCGCTACGTGATTTCGCGCCGTGGCGCGCTGGATACCCGGCAAGGCCCGATCGATGCCGCCGCGCGCACCGCGATCGTGATGCCGATCGCCAACGAGGACGTCACGCGCGTGATGGCCGGCCTGCGCGCGACCTACGAATCGGTCGCCGCCACCGGCGAGCTCGACCGCTTCGACTTCTTCGTGCTGAGCGACAGCAACGACCCGGATCTCTGCAGCGCCGAGCTGGCCGCCTGGGCCGCGCTGTGCCGCGCGGTCGGCGGCTTCGGCCGCATCTTCTACCGGCGCCGGCGCCGCCGCGTCAAGCGCAAGACCGGCAACATCGATAATTTCTGCCGCCGCTGGGGCAGCAACTACCGCTACATGGTGGTGCTGGACGCCGACAGCGTGATGAGCGGCGACTGCCTGACCACGCTGGTGCGGCTGATGGAAGCCAATCCCGGCGCCGGCATCATCCAGACCGCGCCGCGCGCTTCCGGCCGCGACACGCTGTACGCACGCATCCAGCAGTTTTCGACGCGTGTCTATGGCCCGCTATTCACCGCCGGCCTGCATTACTGGCAGCTGGGCGAATCGCATTACTGGGGCCACAACGCCATCATCCGCATGGCGCCGTTCATTCGCCATTGCGCGCTGGCACCGCTGCCCGGACGCGGCGCACTGGCGGGCGATATCCTGTCACACGATTTCGTCGAGGCGGCGCTGATGCGGCGCGCCGGCTGGGCAGTCTGGATCGCCTACGACCTGGATGGCAGCTATGAGG
>JBQCGO010000275.1:0-5217 GCA_051955575.1 Burkholderiaceae bacterium | reverse complement strand
CGACCGCGCGGATCGGCGTCGCGGTCGCGCAGCTGTTCCCGTCGGTGCGGCTGGGCGCGGTCGGCGGCCTGCAGGCCAGCCGGCTGGCCGACCTGTCCGACTGGGCCTCGCGCTTTTTCCTGTTCGGTACCGCGATCTCGATCCCGGTGTTCGAGGGCGGCCAGCTGAAGGCCAACATCCGGATCAGCGAAGCGCAGGCGCAGGAAGCCGCGCTCGACTACCGGCAGACGGTGCTGGGCGCCTACCACGACGCCGACAACGCGATGACCGCCTACGCAAGCGCGCAGCGGCGCATGGCCGCGCTGTCGCGCGAGGCCGACGCCGCGCAGCGCGGCCTGGACCTCGCGACCTCGCGCTACCAGTCAGGACTGGCCGCGTTCCTGGAAGTGCTCGACGCGCAGCGCAGCCTGCATCAGGCGCAGCTGCAGCTGGCGCAGAGCTCGGTGCAGGCGACCACGGATCTGGTGGCGCTGTACAAGGCGCTAGGCGGCGGATGGGAGGGGGATCCGGAAGCGGATTGAGCGGACAATCGCCGCGGCTACCGCGCCAGCATGTTCATGATCAGACGGATCATCGTTTCCTTCTGCGCCGGGTCGGATTCGGCAACGAGCAATGCCAGCGCTGCGAGGCCGATGTCGTTGATCACCGGGCTGCCGACGCTATCCAGCAGGCGGCCGTTCCGATGCAGGAAATCCACGAACAGGAACGCGCCGCTGCGCTTGTTCCCGTCGGCGAAAGGATGGTTCTTGACGACGAAGTAAAGCAGATGGGCGGCCTTGGCTTCCACGCTCGGATAGGCAGGCTCGCCGAAGACCGTTTGTTCGAGGTTGCCGAGCAGCGCGTCGAGCGCATCGCCGCGTTCGCGGGCGAACAGATCGGTCGCCTCCCCGCGCGCGACCAGATCCGCCTTCAGTTACGCCAAGGCTGCCCGCGCTTGCGCGGGCGTCGGCAGGACGCCGCCCACTTCCGTGCGTGGGTCGGCCAGCAAGCCTTCGTCGTAACGCTGCAGCAGGAGAAAAGTCTGTGCATAGCGGGCGACGATGTCGACCATGCCGCGTCCGGTATCCGCGGCGAGTTCGGGGCGCTGCGCGACTTTGCGCACGACTTCGAGCGCCGCTTCCAGTTCGCGGGCATTCGCTTCGAGCCGATCGCGATTGAGGGTATAACCGCGAGTCAGATGCTCGCGCAACAGACGGGTCGCCGATTGGCGGAAACGGACCGCGCGCCGGGAGCCGACGCGATAACCGACGGAAATGATGGCGTCCAGGTTGTAATGCCGAATCTTGCGTCGAACCTGTCGCCGTCCCTCGGTTTGAACTGCTAAGAAATCCTTGGTAGTTGGCGCTTCCTGCAGTTCTTCGTCCCGAAAAATGTTCTTCAAGTGCATCAGGACATTCTCGGGAGTGGTTTCGAACAATTCGGCCATCTGCCGTTGCGACAGCCAGACGGTGTCGCCGCCCGCATCCAGCCGGACCTCGACCGGCCGGCCGGCTTCTTCGAAGATCACCAGTTCGCTTTGCCCTTCCTGCTTGTCTTGCATGTCCACCCTCCCCCTACGGAATCATAACTGCCGCTCGGCGAGGCGCCCGCAAAACCGGCGGGAACAAACGTGGTGTTTAATAAAAACAAACACCGCGTGTATATTTTTCTTCACGACACCGCCTCCTTGCGGCGCAGACAATGCTCCGTCCCCCCTTCGGACACTTCGTTACCGGGAGCAGACGAGTTCTGCGCAATCCCCGAAAGGCAAGCATCGTGAAATCATTGTCCGAAGCGAACAATCACGGGTTCATCGGGTTGAGACAAGCCGTCGCGGAAATGGCGAGACGGATCGATGCCGCCCTGCCGGAGATCGACGAGCCGGTCAGGATGGTGATTGCCGGCGGCGTCGCGGTCAATTTCTACACGGGCTCCCGCGTGACGATGGACGTCGACGCATCGTTCTCGAAGCGGCTGCTGCTTCCGGACGACCTGATCGTTCCCTACGTGGGACCGGACGGGCGCATTCTGTCCGTCCATCTCGACCGAAACTACAATTCGAGGTTCGCGGTTCTGCACGAGGACTTCGAGGACGACGCGGTGGCGGTCGAAGGCAAGGAATTCGATACGGCGAAACTGCATGTTTTCCTCCTGTCCCCGGTCGACCTGGCGGTCCGCAAGATCGCCCGTTTCGCGGAACACGACCGGGAAGACATCGCGGCGCTGGCGCGCGAGCGGCTGCTCTCTCCGGAAGCGTTCCGCGAGCGTGCCGAACAAGCCTTGTCCTACTACGTGGGAAACCAGGATCGCGTCCGCTCGAATCTGCGGGACGCAGCGCGGATCGTCGAATCGGCATGACGGAAAGATCGGGAGACGGAACATGAGCGGCAATCCGTTTGCGAAACCATCCTTCGCCCACCGGCGCGAATGGGAGGAAGCATTGCTGTTCTTTTGCCTGGAGCAGCTTCGCGCCCCGACGCTGCGCGATTGGCTGACCTTTGCCGAAGACGGCGAGGCAAGGGAAGCGGCCGGTTTCCTGGCGCACGAACTCGCGAATTTTGCTTATGTCCGCGGCCTGGGACACGAGAAAGCGCTGCGCGGGGTGTCCGAAGCCTTGCTGGCGAAAACCATGACCATCGACGATTTCGCTCGCTGGCTTTCCCGCGGATGGATCGATCACGTCCGGTTTTTTCATGCCCTGCAACAGGCGGCAAGCGTCAATGCCGCTCGTGGTTCGCATGCGCTGACGGCTTGAGCATTTCCGGTCTCGATCGACCGGGAAACGCAGGCTCCGAGGCCGATGAGCGCCGCCCCGCTTCGCGGACGGCGACATCCGAACGCCGCCCAAACGGTAGAATGCGCATCCTGTCCCAGTCGTGCCGCCATCGGCTTTCCTTCCCGGCACTCGTCCCATGCTCCGCCTCACCGACCTTTCCCTTCCGCTCGACCATACCGCCGCCGAACTCGACGCCGCCGTTGCCGCGCGCTTCAAGCTGCCGCCAGACGCGCCGCCGGCGTACAAGATCTTCCGGCGCGGCATCGACGCGCGGAAGAAGTCCGCGATCCAGTTCGTCTACACGATCGACGCCGAATTCGACGAGGCAACGGAAGCCGCGGTGCTGGCGCGGCTGCGCGGCGACCGCTCGGTCGGGCCGACGCCGGACACCGCCTACCGCTTCGTGCTCGACCTGCCGGCCGAGGGAGCGCATGCCGCGTCGCACACCGGGCTGCGGCCGGTGGTGATCGGCACCGGGCCGTGCGGCCTGTTCGCCGGGCTGATCCTGGCGCAGATGGGTTTGCGGCCGCTGATCCTGGAGCGCGGCAAGTCGGTGCGCGAGCGCACCAGGGACACCTGGGGTCTGTGGCGCAAGCGGGTGTTGCAGCCGGAATCGAACGTGCAGTTCGGCGAAGGCGGCGCCGGCACCTTTTCCGACGGCAAGCTGTACAGCCAGATCAAGGATCCGCAGCACTACGGCCGCAAGGTGCTGACCGAGTTCGTCAAGGCCGGCGCGCCGCCGGAAATCCTGGTGGTCAGCAAGCCGCACATCGGCACCTTCCGGCTGGTGAAGATGGTCGAGCAGATGCGCGCGACGATCGAGACACTCGGCGGCGAGTTCCGCTTCGAGAGCCGGGTCGAGGACATCGAGATCGCCGACGGCCGGGTGCGCGCGGTGGTGCTGGCTGACGGCGAGACGATCCCCGCCGACCACGTGGTGCTGGCGATCGGCCACAGCGCGCGCGACACCTTCGCGATGCTGCACGCGCGCCGTGTGCACATCGAGGCCAAGCCGTTCTCGGTGGGCTTCCGGATCGAGCATCCGCAATCGCTGATCGACCGCGCGCGCTGGGGTCCGTCCGCCGGCCATCCGGAACTCGGCGCGGCCGACTACAAGCTGGTGCACCACGCGAAGAACGGCCGCTCGGTCTACAGCTTCTGCATGTGCCCGGGCGGCACCGTGGTGGCGGCGACCTCGGAGCCGGAGCGGGTGGTGACCAACGGCATGAGCCAGTATTCGCGCAACGAGCGCAACGCCAACAGCGGCATCGTGGTCGGCATCACGCCGGCCGACTATCCCGGTGGCCCGCTGGCGGGCATCGATTTCCAGCGCCAGTGGGAGGCGCGCGCGTTCGAACTCGGTGGGCGCGACTACAGCGCGCCGGGGCAGCTGGTGGGGGACTTCGTCGCCGGCCGCGCGTCGACCGAATTCGGCGAGGTGATGCCGTCGTACAAGCCGGGCGTGAAGCTGGGCGATCTGGCGACCGCGCTGCCGGACTATGCGATCGAGGCGATCCGCGAGGCGCTGCCGGCGTTCGAGCGGCAGATCCGCGGCTATTCGCGCCACGACGCGGTGCTGACCGGCGTCGAGACGCGCACCTCGTCGCCGGTGCGCATCCGGCGCGGCGAGGACGGCCAGAGCGTGAACACGCGCGGCCTGTTTCCGGCCGGCGAGGGCGCGGGCTACGCGGGCGGGATCATGTCGGCGGCAGTGGACGGCATCAGGATGGCCGAAGCGGTCGCGCGCAGCATGCGGGCGGCGTAGCCGCCGCGATCCCGGCCTGCATACTGCGGGCATCGATCGCGACATCTCGCGACATCTCGCGACATCTGTTGCGGCGCCTGCTGCGGCATCCATTACGACATCTATTGCGGCGTCGCGCTCAGTAGCGCAGCCATTGCCGGCTGGCCGTTCTCGATCGCGATGTCGCAGGCGGTCTTGCCGCGATCGTCGAGCAGGCCCGGATTCGCGCCGCGCGCCAGCAGCAGCTTCGCGGTATCGAGACGGCCGTAGGCCGCGCTCCACATCAGCGCGGTGAGGTCGTTCGCGTAGTGCGCGTTCACGTCCACGCCGTTGTCCAGCAGCAGCTTCGCGATCCCGGTATGCCCGAACCCGGCTGCGTAGACCATTGCAGTCTTGTGCAGTCGGTCCTCGGCGCGCGGATCGGCGTGCCGCACCAGCAGTTCCCGGACGGTGGCGGCATCGCCGGCGAAGGCGGCCGCCATCAGCGGCGTGGCACCGACCGCATCGGCGAGGTTGACGTCGGCGCCATGCTCGAGCAGGTAGCGGGCCGTCGCGGCCTGCTTGGCGCGGATCGCGGTCATCAGCAGCGAGTCGCCATTCCGGTTGCGGGCGTGGACCGGCCCGCCCCGGTCGAGCAGTTTCGCGAGCGCCGGCAGTTAGCCGAGGCGCGCGGCGGCGAGCGCCCGGCCCGCATACCGCGACGGTTCGGCGGCGGGCG
>JBQCGO010000274.1:0-6882 GCA_051955575.1 Burkholderiaceae bacterium | reverse complement strand
AATCCTGCACCGCCGGGCTGGTCGCGGCCAAGCTCGGCGCGGTGCCGGGCTGCGGCGCCTGGCTCGACTGCAGCTACGTCACCTACGCGCCGGAAGCGAAGCACCGCATCCTCGGCGTGCGCTTCGAAACCATCGAGCGCTGGAACCTGACCAGCGAGGAAGTCGCCTGCGAGATGGCCGAAGGCGCCTTGCGCGTCACGCCGGTCGACGTGGCGATCTCGAACACCGGCGTGGCCGGACCGGGACCGGGCGAAGGCGGCATCCCGGCCGGCACCGTCTGCTTCGCCTGGTCGTTCCGCGACGGCGACCGCATGCATACCTTCACCGAGCGCCGCCGTTTCGACGGCGACCGCAACCAGGTGCGCGAGGAAGCCGCGGATTACGCGATCGCCCGCATCCCGGCGCTGCACCGGGAAATGCAGACGGGCGGCGGCGAAAACAAGCCGGTGTGAGCAAGCCGCATTGAGCAAGCAACGGCGACGCCGATCGGCTATCGTTGCGAAAACGCATTGGGGAAACAGGAGGAAAAACATGAGTACCGAACCGACCGGCGAACAGCGCGACGAGATCCAGCGGCAGATCATCAGCCGGCTGCAGGTCGCGCCGGGCTTCGATGCGGCGATGGAAATCGAGCGCCGTACCGCCTTCCTGTGCGAACGATTGACGCATGCCGTGCGCCGCACGCTGGTGCTCGGCATCAGCGGCGGCGTCGATTCGCTGCTGGCCGGCTGCCTCGCGCAGAACGCGGTGCAGCGGCTGCGCGACCGCGGCTACGAAGCGACCTTCATCGCGATGCGCCTGCCCTACGGCACGCAAAAGGACGAGGACGAGGCGCAGCAGTCGCTCGCCGTGATCAAGCCCGACCGGACGATGACGGTCAACGTCAAGGCGTCGGCCGACGCCTTGATGGCGGCGGTCGAGCAAGGCGGCCAGACCTTCCGCGACGCGGCCGCGCGCGACTTCGTGTTCGGCAACATCAAGGCGCGGCAGCGGATGGTGATCCAGTACGCGGTCGCCGGCGGCGCCGACGGCCTGGTGATCGGCACCGACCACGCGGCTGAGGCACTGACCGGCTTCTTCACCAAGTTCGGCGACGGTGCCTGCGACGTCGCGCCCCTCACCGGCCTGACCAAGCGGCGCGTGCGCCGGCTGGCGCAAGTGTTCGGCGCGCCCGAGGAACTGGCGATGAAAGTCCCGACTGCCGACCTCGAAGACCTGGCGCCATTGAAGCCCGACGAAGAAGCGCTGGGCATCCGCTACGACGACATCGATGACTTCCTGGAGGGCAAGTCGGTTTCCGACGCGGTCTGGGACCGCATCGTGCGCCAGTACCGCGCCACCGCGCACAAGCGCAGCCTGCCCTACACCCCGCAGGACGACCCGAATGACTTCGGCGGCGCGACGAGCGAATAGCGGAAACGGCCGTTCCGGATGCGATGCCTGGCGTGGATTCCCGCGTTCGCAGGGAATGGCATGTCCTTGATATCTGCGCGCCTGATTGATGCGCCGTCGTCCCTGCGAAGGCGGGGATCCATTTGACGCACCGTCGTCCCCGCGAAGGCGGGGACCCAGTGGCTTTTCACGAATGGCCTTTCCGCGAGACCGTCACTGGATTCCCGCTTGTGCGGAAATGACGCATCGGGTTTTTGCCGCGATCGCCAAGGCATCGTCGGCGGGCTAGCCACTCGGCGCGTCATTCCCGCGTAGGCGGGAAGCGCTGGCCGAGGTGCCGGCCGGCATCCATGGATCAACCGTCATCCCCGCGCAAGCGGGAATCCATCGCCGGCAGGTTCCCGCTGCTGCGGGAAACCGTGCCGTTACCGCTACATCGGCTGCTTCTTCGCCGTGTTGCCGCCCTGCTGCGCGCCATTCCCCATGCCCTTGTTGCCGGCCTCGCCCTGACTGGGCGGCGCGGTGCCGGAACCGATCTCGGCGCCGGTCATCGGGTTGGTCGACGGATCGGACTTGGTGCGCGCTTCCATCTGGTCGAGCGCCTTTTCCTGCTCGGGGCTGACCTTCGCGAACGGCATGCCGTCGCCGCCGTCCACCGCGCACTGCTTCTCGCGGTCGCTGACGAAGTTCCACTGCTCGCCCTGGTTCCACGGCCCGCGCATGTCGCCCTCGCCTTGCGACATGTTGAAGTAGATGCTGGTGAACTGCGGATCGCCGGGCATCTTCCCGGGAGGGAAATTGTCGCTGATCGCATACAGCGCCTTCTCGAACGATTTCTGGTGTGCGATTTCGCGTGTCATCAGGAATTTCAGCGCTTCCTTCACGCCGGCATCGTCTGTGCAGTTGATCAGTCGCTCGTAGATGATCTTCGCGCGCGCCTCGGCGGCAATGTTGGAGCGCAGGTCCGCGGTCGGCTCGCCGATGGTGTCGACGTAGGCCGCGGTCCACGGCACGCCGCCCGAGTTGGTCAGCGCCGGGCCGCCGCCGTACAGCACCTGCGTGACATGGCTGTCGTTGCCGCCGCCGGAAATCTTGCGGTACATCTCGGCCTCGCTGTCGGTCGCTTCGGACAGCGTGCCCTTCGCGCCCTTGTTCAGCATCGCGACGATGTTGCCGATCACTTCGAGATGGCTCAGTTCCTCGGTGGCGATGTCGTAGAGCATGTCCTTGCGGCCCGGATCGTCCTCGGCAACCGCCTGCGTGAAGTAGCGCATCGCGGCAGCCAGTTCGCCCTGCGGGCCGCCGAACTGTTCGAGCATCAGGTTGGCCAGTCCGGGGTTCGTCTCCGAGACCCGGACCGTGTATTGCAGTCGCTTGTTGTGTGCAAACATTGAAAGCTCCTTTCCTTGTACGGACCGCGCGTGCGGCCATGAGCACACACCTTCGCAAGGAGCATGCCGAAGGCGATTCGATTGCACGAAAAGGAAGGGAATGCGGTGCATGGCCGCGTTGCGCGCGCCGCCGGATGCAGGATTTACACGTCAGATTTTCAAAGCGACGTTCGAGTGAATCCGGCCCGCCTCAGCCGAGGCGCTGAGTGATGGGCGCGTTGGCCGCGTCGGAGGCAACGGACGCGGCAGACGAAGCAAACGCGGCGACGAACGCCGACTTGGTCATCGGCTGGCGGGTTTCGAGCAGCGCCGCGATGGTGCGCTGCATGTGGGCGATCAGTTCCGGGTGGCGCGCATCGCGCGGATGCAGGCCGAAGCGCACCAGCGGCGCATCGCGCAGACGGGCGCGCAGCAGGTCGTTGCCGCGCATCGACAGCCAGCGGCCCGGCGCGTTGCGCGCGGCGTAGACCAGGCTGCGCGACGCCAACGCCTGTCCCTGTCCCTGCCCTTGTCCCTGCGGCAGGAAATGGAAGCGCCGCATCGTTGTGGTGTAGGCGAACGGGTAGTCGTCGAGCGCGCGCCAGGCGTCGACGCTCAACAGCCAGGCAGGCGCAACGAACCCGGCCGGCGACCAGCCGCGCGCGCCGAACCATGCCAGGCCCTGGTCGATCCGCCGCCGCGCCTCGTCCAGGCCGAGCGCGGCAAATTCGCCTTCGCTTTGGGTATAGCCGTGGCGCACGAAACGCTCGCGCCAGCCGCGCACCGGCGGCCCTTCGTCGAGATGGCTGTAGCCGTGCAGCGCGAGTTCGTGGCCGGCGTCGTGACGCTTGCCGAGCGCGCGCTCGTAGTGGCGCGTGTCGAGCATGGTCAGCCGGTGGTAGGCGGGCACCACCAGCAGCGTCACCGGGATGTCGGCGACGGCTTTCACCGCGTCGAGCAACCGCCGGCATTCCTGCCAGGTATGCGGCGAGACGTCGTGCATCGACAGGCAGAACGCGCGCAGCGGCTCGCCCCGCGCACCCGATGCCGACCGCTCCGGCGCCCTACTCGGTTGCATACTGGAAGTCCGCCTCGAATTCGGCGCGCTGGTGCGACGCGAACAGGCCGGCGTAATGCGAGATCAGTTGCGGCACGATCAGGCTCCAGTCGTAGCGCTCGACCGCCTTGCGCCGGGCATTGCGCCCAAGCGCGGCGACGTCGCTGCGGTAGAGCGCGTCGATGCCTTCGGCCAGCATCCGCGCGCAGCCCGGCGGCACCAGCAGGCCGGTCTGCTCGTCGACCAGTTCGGCCACGCCGCCGGCGGCCATGCCGACCACCGGGATGCCGCAGGCCATCGCTTCCAGCACGACCAGCCCGAAGGTCTCGTGGGCGCCGCCGTGGACCAGCATGTCGCAGCCGCCGATCAGGCTGGCGAGCACCGTCATGTCGCTCTGGAACGGCAGGAAGGTGCATTGCGGCGATTCCGGCAGCCGGTCGCCGCTGCCGATCAGCAGCAGGTGGTAGGGCTTGCCTAGCCGATGTACCGCGTCGATCACCATCGGCAGCTTCTTTTCGCGCGTGAAGCGGCCTGCGTAGACCAGCAGCCGGGTCTCGGGGGGCAGGCCGAGCTGTTCGCGCAGCCGGTCATTGCGCTTGTCCGGCGAGAACAGCCGGGTATCGACGCCGAGCGGCTGGTGGGCGACGTTCTCGACGCCCAGGTCGCGCAGCCGTTCGGCAATGCCGGCGCTCGGCGCAAGCACCAGGTCGAAGCGCCGGTACAGGTGCATCAGGTAGCGCCGCGTCGCGCCTTCGGCGATGCCGCCGAAGCGCCTTCCCGCCAGCGCGGGCAGGTCCGAGTGGTAGTAGGTGACGAGCGGGACGTCGATCTCGCGCTTGACCTTCAGTGCGGCCCAGGCGAAATGATACGGATCGCCGACCTCGATCAGGTCGGGTTCGAGCCGGCGCATGAAATCCGCGGCCACGGGCAGCGACTGCGGCGCGCGAAAGCTGCGGGGAGCATAGGGAATTTTTACGGCGGGGACCGTCAGCACGCTGCCGCCCGATTCGGCCGGCACATGTTCGCAGCCGCCGCCTTCGGGGGCGGGCGCCACGATCGTATGTCGGATCGGCGTGTTCCTGGCGAGCCATTTCGCCTTGGCGGCGAGATAGGTGCTGACGCCACCACCCTCCCTGGCATAGAACATCGTGGCGTCTACGAGATGCACGTTATGCTGGTCGTCGATGGGAATGCTGCGACGATAGCCGACATTCTCGTCCGCCATCTTGACTTCCGTCAATTCGGCCGGGCAACTTTTTCGGCGCCCGCCGCTCTGCATGCCGCCCTTCATGGCGCCGGTCATGCCGCCCTCATGCCGGCCGCTTCGATCGGTTGCCGTCGGCCGGCGGCCGGCGGTCGCGCAGGCTGCCGAACCAGAGCGCGTACTGCCGCGTGAACACCGCGCCGAAGAAAAAGATCTGCGCGGAGTAGTAAATCCACAGCAGCAGCGCCACTACCGATCCCGCCGCGCCGTAGCTGCTGGCCACGCCGCTGTTGCCGAGATAGATGCCGATCAGGTACTTGCCGAGGATGAACAGCAGCGCAGTGCCGAATGCGCCGATCCAGACGTCCCGCCAGGAGAGCCGGATCTGCGGCAGCATCTTGAAGATCACCGCGAACATGCAGGCGATCACGCAGAACGACAGGATGGTCGACGCCGGCAGCAGGATCGCGGACGCTTGCGCCCAGATGCCGCCGAGATAGCGTTCCAGCAGCGACAGCGCGGCGCTCACCACCAGCGACACCAGCAGCAGGAAGGCCAGCACGAGCACGATGCCGAAGGACAGCAGGCGGGTGCGTAGCGCGCCGAAGATGCCCGACGAAGACGACGATTGGGGCACTTGCCAGATATCGTCCAGGCTGGCCTTGAGTTCGGCGAACACCGTGGTCGCGCCGACCGCCAGCAGCAGCGTCGCTATCACCGTCGCGATGCCGCCGGTCGCGGGGTCGTGCGCGTTGGCCAGCACCGTCTGGATCGCCTCGGCGCCGCTGCGCCCCACCAGGCCGTTGATCTGCTCGAAGATGGCGCCGCGCGCCGCCTCGGCGCCGAACACCGCGCCGGCGATGGCGATCACCAGCACCAGGATCGGCGCGAGCGAGAACAGCATGTAGAACGACAGCGCGGCGCCCTTGCTCGACGCCCGGTGCTGGAACCACTGCGACACCGAGCAGGTTGCGACCTTGCGCAACCGGACGCCGAGCGGCGGCGAGGCATTCGGCTCGGAGCCGGAAATCGAATGCGCGTGATGCATCGGATGCCTCCTCTGGTTGGCCGCCGTCCTTGCAGGCGCAGACGGGCGCGGAATCGGACCGCGCGGCGGCGTGCGGATGCGCGCCGGTCCGAATGAACGGGGTGGCCGGTCGCATCGCCCGCTTCCGGGATTTCCATTATCAAATATGAAATATTTTATATGACCATCGACGCGCCGGTAAATTCAGCGCGACGGTCCGGACGATGAACGGGATGCGAGGACGGTGCAGCCAGGGCCGGGCGACATGAACGTCGGCGCATGGAACATCCGCTCAATGCAGCGCGATGCTGCTCGGTTGCTTGCCGGTTGCCGCTCGGTGCTGCTCGGTGCTGCTCGGTGCTGCTTAGTGGCGCCCGGTGTCGGGCATTACCGCTGAGTGCGGGCAGTGAGAATGTGAAGGATGTCGTCGAGCGCGGCGCGCAATGCCGGCACGTCGACGGCGACGTCGCGTGAGAGCGGCAGCGGTTCGGCCGGCGCATGGTCGGCGCGCGTGTCGAGCTTGTTGCGCGCGCCGCTGATGGTGAAGCCCTGCTCGTACAGCAGTTCGCGGATGCGACGGATCAGCAGGACTTCGTGATGCTGGTAGTAGCGCCGGTTGCCGCGCCGCTTGACCGGCTTCAGCTGGGTGAATTCCTGCTCCCAAAAGCGCAGCACGTGCGGCTTGACGCCGCATAGGTCGCTGACTTCGCCGATCGTGAAATAGCGTTTGGCAGGGATGGGCGGCAGCGCGACGTCGGTATTTTCAGGACGGGTCATGGAAGGGATTATGCCTCTTCGTCAAGACCGGGTTCGCCTTCGGCGGGGGCCTGCT
>JBQCGO010000273.1:0-3892 GCA_051955575.1 Burkholderiaceae bacterium | reverse complement strand
TGCCTGATCGGGCTCGGGCGGCTCGGGCCGCGCGTCCGGGTTCGGTGGGCCAACCAGGAGTTCGCCAAGACCGGGCCAGGTCTCGGCGGTCGCGCCGCGCCCGGCGCCGTGGGCGCGCGCCTCGTCGGTGTTCGCGCCTAAATACCGCGCCAGCCGCGCGCGGGTGTGCGCGTGGATGTCGCCGATCTCGCGGGGCGCCAGCCGCGCGTTGACGGTGGCCGACCACGCGCCGGCCCGGCTCGCGGCGAGGATGCAGACCGCCAGCGCCACCGAGTTTTCCGCGACCAGAAGCACCCGGTCGCCGGGCCGCACGCCGGCCGTACGCAGGCGCGTCGCGGTCTGTTCGACGATGCGGTCGAGGTCGCGGTAGGCGATCGCGCACGCGTCGTCGCGCAAGGCGATGCCGTCCGGGTTCGCGTCCCGCCACGGCAGGAAGATCCGGTCGATGCGGTCGACGTGTTCGGGGAAGGGCGGCGGAAGGCGGTCTCGGTTCACGCGGGCTCCGTGTCGTGCGGCGCGGCTTGCGGCGGACGTGCCGCGCCGCGGGAGCGGCGGATACTGGCACAGCCGGCGGGCCGATGCAACGGCGGGCGGCGCCCGGTCGGATGGAAAGCCGCGCCGTTGTAAAGCAGGCGACAGACGGGAACGGTATCCTGTCGCACCGCGCGGCGCGATGACGCGCGCCCCGAACCACCGAACACGAAAAGGAACACGAGATGAGCCAGAAAACGCCATTCCACTGGGACGATCCGCTGCTGCTGAACCAGCAGCTGACCGAGGAGGAGCGCATGGTGCGCGATGCCGCCGCCGCCTATTGCCAGGACCGGCTGCAGCCGCGCGTGCTGGAAGCGTTCCGCCAGGAAAAGACCGATCCCGCGATCTTCCGCGAGATGGGCGAAATGGGCCTGCTCGGCCCGACCATCCCCGAAGAGTACGGCGGCCCCGGCCTGAACTACGTCAGCTACGGGCTGATCGCGCGCGAGGTCGAGCGCGTCGACTCGGGCTACCGCTCGATGATGAGCGTGCAGTCGTCGCTGGTGATGGTGCCGATCTTCGAGTTCGGCACCGAAGCGCAGCGCCGGAAGTACCTGCCGAAGCTCGCCACCGGCGAATGGATCGGCTGCTTCGGCCTGACCGAGCCGAACCACGGCTCCGACCCGGGTTCGATGGTCACCCGCGCGCGGAAGGTGCCGGGTGGCTATTCGCTGACCGGCAGCAAGATGTGGATCTCGAACTCGCCGTTCGCGGATGTCTTCGTCGTCTGGGCCAAGGACGACGAGGGCGCAATCCGCGGCTTCGTCCTGGAGAAGGGCATGAAGGGCCTGTCGGCGCCGGCGATCCACGGCAAGGTCGGCCTGCGCGCGTCGCTGACCGGCGAGATCGTGATGGACGAGGTGTTCTGCCCCGAGGAAAACGCGTTCCCGGACGTGCGCGGCCTGAAAGGCCCGTTCACCTGCCTGAACTCGGCGCGCTACGGCATCGCCTGGGGCGCACTCGGCGCGGCCGAATCGTGCTGGCACATCGCGCGCCAGTACGTGCTGGACCGCAAGCAGTTCGGCAAGCCGCTGGCGGCGAACCAGCTGATCCAGAAAAAGCTGGCCGACATGCAGACCGAGATCACGCTCGGCCTGCAGGGCTGCCTGCGGCTCGGACGGATGAAGGACGAGGGCACGGCCGCGGTCGAGATCACCTCGATGATGAAGCGCAATTCCTGCGGCAAGGCGCTCGACGTGGCGCGCATGGCGCGCGACATGCTGGGCGGCAACGGCATTTCCGACGAGTTCGGCGTGATCCGCCACCTCGTCAACCTCGAGGTGGTCAACACCTACGAGGGCACGCACGACATCCACGCGCTGATCCTCGGTCGGGCGCAGACCGGGCTGCAGGCGTTCCAGTAAAGGCGAAGGCGATCGCCGCCTAGCGGCGATCGTTGAAATTCGACAGCGACTGGAGTTCGAACACGTCGGTCAGGGACTTCAGTTCATCCCGGTGCCGCGCGGCGAGCCGGTGCAGCCGCCGCTCTCCCTCTTCCGTCAGTCGGACCAGCACTTCGCGGCGATCGCGCGTGCCGGGCACGCGCACCACCAGGTCGGCCGCTTCGCAGCGCGACACCAGCGAGACCGCGCCGTGGTGCTGCGACTGCAGCCGCTCGGCGAGCTCGCCGATGGTCGCTTCCTCGCGGCCGGGAAAACCCTTCACGTGCAGCAGCAGCTGGTACTGCAGCGGCGTGATGCCCTCGTCCTTCGCCGCATCCTCGCTGAAGCGCAGGAAGCGGCGCAGCTGGTAGCGGAATTCGGAGAGCGCCTCGATGTCGTGCTTCGACAGCGACCGTGCGCCGGCGGCTTTTTTCATGCGATGCCTTGCGTCGTCTCAAACATCCGGGGATCCGGGGTTTTCCGGGTTTTATATCACACTATGATGTATCGATCGGCGCCGCGGCGGCCTTCCGGCACGACGCCGCGGCGTGCGATTTCCACTTTCCGCTCGACACGGAACCATCCGATCCAACGTAAAGGAGAAACGCCATGCATCGATCGACAGCCATTTCCGGACTCACCCTGCTAGCCGCGCTGGCGGCCTTCGCCGCGCAGCCGGCATCGGCCGCGGACAGCGGCGCGGACAAGACCGCCACGACCAAGGCCGCCAAGGCGAACGACGCCGGCAAGACCAGCGACGGCGCCGACTCGACATCGGGCAAGAACGGGGAGGGCCCGTCGGTGTTCTACCTGCTGGTGCCGATCGCGCAGCAGGGCAAGGACGTGAGCCTCAAGAACGGCTGCTGGGTCCGGATTTTCAGCGAACCGAACTATACCGGCGACACCTTGACCTTGGCCGGCGCGGTCGCGATGCCGAACATGAAGGGTCCGTTCGGCATCAACTGGTCCGACCGGGTGCGCAGCATCGAGGTGGGCAAGCGCGCCACCGTCCACTTCTACGACAACGAGAATTTCCGCGACCAGGACAAGCACTTCGAGCCCGGCCAGAAGGTGCCCAACGTCAGCAAGCAGCTCGGTTTCTTCGACGATTTCCGGTCGATGAAAATGACCTGCGCGAAGAAGTAGGGCCGGTCTGCGCCGGCCGCCGCGCCGCTCAGGCGCGGTGCCGGAACACGCGGCCGTTCAGCGGGTACGCCGGGTCGTTGAAGCCCGGCGTCGACGGATGGCCGGGGTGCACGAACGAATCGACCAGCGCCTCGTCCTCCCTGGCGAACACGTAGTCCAGCGCCGGCAGGTAGCTCTGCCACTGTTCCAGCGTGCGCGGTCCGGCGATCACCGAGCTGACGATCCGGTTGGCCAGCACCCAGGCGGTGGCGAACTGCGCCAGCGTGATGCCGCGCTTCTCGGCGTGCTCCTTCAGCTTTTGCGCGATCTCCAGCGACTCCTCGCGGAACTCGGCTTCCATGATCCGCTTGTCGGCGCGGCCGGCGCGCGTGCCTTCGGCCGGCTTCTGTCCGGGTGGGTATTTGCCGGTCAGGATGCCGCGTGCGACCGGACTGTAGGTCGCCACGCCGATGCCGTAATGCGCGCAGGCCGGCAGGATTTCCTGCTCCGGCATCCGGTTCAGCAGGTTGTAGTACGGCTGGCAGACCACCGGGCCGGGCATGTTCAATTGCCCGGCCACGCGCTCGATCTCGGCGATGCGCCAGCCGCGGAAGTTGGACACGCCCCAGTAGCGGATCTTGCCGGCGCGCAGCAGCGTGTCGATCGCGCGCAGCGGTTCCTCGAGTTGCATGCCGTTGTAGTCGCGGTGCAGGTAGAGGATGTCGAGATGGTCGGCGAACTGCTGCAGGGGCAGCGGCACGACTGGGTGCTGGCGACCAAGCTCGGCAACAAGATGTCCGACCGGCCCAACGAATCGCACTACTCGCGCGCCTGGATGCTGCGCGAAGTCG
>JBQCGO010000272.1:0-8787 GCA_051955575.1 Burkholderiaceae bacterium | reverse complement strand
GGTGCGCCACGTCGAAAAGCGGCTGGCGCACAGCGCTCCCACGGACGATCTCGGGCTGCCCGACATCCAGTTGCTGGTGACCGAGGAACTGGCGGTGATCGACAACCTGTCCGGCAAGCTCTACCTGATCGTATATGCCGATCCGACCGTGCCGGAAGCCTATGCCAGAACACGCCAGCGGCTGAAGGATTTGCGCGCGATGCTGCGGCGGATTGTCGACGTGCCGGTCACGTCCGGCTCGGTGCGCACCGATACCGTCCGTGAATTCGCGAAGGAAGATTACCTGCGCGCGGTCGAGAAGGCGAAGGAATACGTGATGGCCGGCGACCTGATGCAGGTGCAGGTCGGCCAGCGCATCCGCAAGCCCTACGTCGACTCGCCGCTGTCGCTGTACCGCGCGCTGCGCTCGCTGAATCCGTCGCCCTACATGTACTTCTACAATTTCGGCGACATGCAGATCGTCGGCGCGTCGCCGGAAATCCTGGTGCGCAACGAGACGACCAGCGACGGCGGCCGCAAGATCACGATCCGCCCGCTGGCCGGCACCCGGCCGCGCGGCGCGACGCCGGAACGCGATGCGCAACTGGCGACCGAGCTGCTGGCCGATCCGAAGGAGATCGCCGAGCACGTGATGCTGATCGACCTCGCGCGCAACGACATCGGCCGCATCGCGAAGACCGGCAGCGTGAAGGTGACCGACAAGATGGTCATCGAGAAATATTCCCACGTGCAGCACATCGTCTCGAACGTCGAGGGGGCGCTGGAAGACGGCTACTCCAACCTCGACGTGCTGCGGGCGACCTTCCCCGCCGGCACGCTGTCCGGCGCGCCGAAGGTGCGGGCGATGGAACTCATCGACGAGCTGGAGCCGACCAAGCGCGGCATCTATGGTGGCGCCTGCGGCTACCTGTCGTTCGGCGGCGAGATGGACGTGGCGATCGCGATCCGCACCGGCGTGATCAAGGACGGCATGCTGTACGTGCAGGCGGCGGCCGGCATCGTCGCCGACTCGGTGCCCGAGATGGAATGGGAAGAAACCGAGAACAAGGCACGCGCGGTGTTGCGCGCGGCCGAGCAGGTGCAGGACGGGCTGGACGGCCAGTAGGCCGGCGCCCGCCGGCGCGGTCTCAGGCGGCGAGCGCCTTGCGCAGCAACTGATCGAGTTCCGCGAATTCCGGCTCCCCGACGTAGCGCTTGATGATGTTGCCCTGCTTGTCGATCAGGAAAGTCGTCGGCGTCAACTGCACGTTGCCGAACAAATCGGCAAGCTTGCCTTTCGTATCGAGCGCAACGCGGAACGGTAACTGGCGCGTCTGCGAATAGTTGACGACGTAGTTCGGCGGGTCGTAGCTCATCGCGACCGCGATGAAGTCGAGACCGGCCGGCTTGAACTTGTTGTACGTCTCGATCATCTTCGGCATCTCATGGATGCAGGTGGTGCAACTGGTCGCCCAGAAATTCACCATCACGACCTTGCCGCGCAAATCCTTCAGCGCGATTTTGTTGCCGTGCAGGTCGGTAAACTGTGCGTCCGGCGCCGCCGTCCTGGCGAAGAACGCGAAATAGCCGCCCGCGGCCAGTGCGGCGAGCAGCAGGACGACGATGGCGACGACGGGAACGCGCCGGCGCGGCGCGGTGGCGGAAGCTTGCATGGCACGATTCCTCGGGTGTTTCGGGTGTTTCTATAGCGCACGGCCGACAGTTCGGCGATGCGGGAAAAGACGTTCATTATAGTCTCGCGTGGCCGGACACACCGGCGCCCTGGCGCGCGCGGCGCCGTCGTTTCGGCCCTGTCAAGACTGGCGCCGCAACGCGATTTGCGTATCATCCAACGCTTTTCGACTGCCACCGATCCGATCCCATGCTGCCTTCCATCGAACAACGACTCGCCCTCGAACTGGCGGCGCGCCCGGCGCAGGTCGCTGCCGCCGTCACCCTGCTCGACGAGGGCGCGACGGTCCCGTTCATCGCCCGTTACCGCAAGGAAGCGACCGGCGGCCTGGACGATACGCAGTTGCGCCTGCTGGAAGAGCGGCTGCGCTATCTGCGCGAACTCGAGGCGCGCCGCGCGGCGGTGATCGCGTCGATCGAGGAACAGGGCAAGATGACGCCGGCGCTGCTGGACGCGCTGACCCACGCCGAAGACAAGACGCGCCTCGAAGACCTGTACCTGCCGTACAAGCCGAAGCGCCGGACCAAGGCCCAGATCGCCGCCGAGGCCGGCCTGACCGCGCTGGCCGACGCCTTGCTCGCCGATCCGGCACTCGCGCCCGAGACCGAGGCCGCGCAATACCTGCGCCCGCCGTTCAAGGCGGGCGATGGGGTGGACGCGGTCGACAACCCCGGCGTGCCCGACGCCAAGGCGGCGCTCGACGGCGCCCGGCAGATCCTGATGGAACGCTTCGCCGAGGACGCGGAACTGCTCCAGGTACTGCGCGAATACCTGACCGAGCACGGCGTGGTCGAGTCGAAGGTGGTCGAGGGCAAGCAGGATGCGGGCGAGAAGTTCGCCGACTATTTCGACTACGCCGAGCCGGTCGGCGCGATCCCGTCGCACCGCGCGCTGGCGCTGTTCCGCGGTCGGCGCGAAGAGATGCTGAACGTGGCACTGCGACTCGATTCCGAAGAGGAAAAGCCGAAATGGGACGCGCCGCACAACCCGTGCGAGGGCCGCATCGCGAAGCGCTTCGGCATCGCCAACGAAGGCCGCGCGGCCGACAAGTGGCTGGCCGACACGGTACGCTGGACCTGGCGCGTGAAAGTGTTCATGCACCTCGAAACCGAGCTCATGACCGCGCTGCGCGAGCGCGCGGAGACGGAAGCGATCGACGTCTTCGCGCGCAATCTGAAGGACTTGCTGCTGGCCGCGCCGGCCGGTCCGTGCGCGACGATGGGCCTCGATCCCGGCCTGCGCACCGGCGTGAAAGTGGCGGTGGTGGATGCGACCGGCAAGGTGGTCGACACTGCGACGATCTACCCGCACCAGCCGCGCAACGACTGGGACGGTTCGCTGCACGTGCTGGCGCAGCTGGCGAGGAAGCACGGCGTGACGCTGATCGCGATCGGCAACGGCACCGCGTCGCGCGAGACCGACCGGCTGGCGCAAGACCTGATCAAGCGCGAGCCGGAACTGAAGCTGACCAAGATCGTGGTGTCCGAAGCGGGCGCCTCGGTGTACTCCGCATCCGAATTCGCGTCGAAGGAATTGCCGGAACTGGACGTGTCGCTGCGCGGTGCGGTATCGATCGTACGGCGGTTGCAGGATCCGCTGGCCGAGCTGGTGAAGATCGACCCGAAGTCGATCGGCGTCGGTCAGTACCAGCATGACGTCGCCCAGAGCCAGCTGTCGCGCTCGCTGGACGCGGTGGTCGAAGATTGCGTCAACGCGGTCGGCGTCGACGTCAACACCGCATCGGCGCCGCTGCTGGCGCGGGTGTCGGGATTGAACGCGAGCGTGGCGCAGAGCATCGTCGCCACCCGCGACCGGCTCGGCATGTTCGCGTCGCGCGCGGCGCTGAAGAGCGTGCCGCGCCTGGGCGAGAAGACCTTCGAACAGGCGGCGGGCTTTTTGCGGATCATGAACGGCGAGAATCCGCTGGATGCGTCAGGCGTGCATCCGGAATCGTATCCGGTCGTCGAGAAAATCCTGACTGATCTCGGCCGCGACGTGAAGGCGGTCATCGGCGACAGCCGGCTGCTCAAGACGCTCGATCCGAAGCGCTACGCCGACGAACGCTTCGGCGTGCCGACGGTGACCGACATCCTGGGCGAACTCGACAAGCCGGGCCGCGATCCGCGACCGGAATTCACGACCGCGACCTTCAAGGAAGGCGTCGAGGAAATCGGCGATTTGCGTCCCGGCATGCTGCTCGAAGGGGTGGTGACCAACGTGGCGGCGTTCGGCGCCTTCGTCGACGTCGGCGTCCACCAGGACGGGCTGGTACACATCTCGGCACTGTCGGACAGCTTCGTGAAGGACCCGCACACGGTAGTGAAGGCCGGCCAGGTGGTGAAGGTGAAGGTGCTCGACGTCGATCCGAAGCGCAAGCGGATCGCGCTGACGATGCGGTTGTCCGACACGCCGGCGACGGGCGCGAAGCCGGCGCCGCGCGGCGACCGGCAGGATGCGAAACGGCTGCAGCAGCACCGGCAGCAACGCGCGCCGGAGCCGGCCGGCGCGATGGCGGCGGCGTTCGCGAAACTGCGCGGCTGACGGTTTTCAGCGTCGCCGCCGGCGGCGGCCACAGGCGGTTTTCCCTATAATGGTCGTCTACCGCCAACTAAAGGATTTTCCCCATGAGCGACGTCAAATCCTGGATCCAGGAAACCGTCACGCAAAACCCGGTCGTGCTGTTCATGAAAGGCACCGCCCAGTTCCCGCAATGCGGCTTTTCTGGCCGCGCGATTCAGCTGCTGAAGGCCAGCGGTGCGCAGAATCTGGTCACCGTCAACGTGCTGGAAGACCCGCAGGTCCGGCAAGGCATCAAGGACTACTCGAACTGGCCGACGGTGCCGCAGCTGTACGTCAACGGCGAGTTCGTCGGCGGTGCCGACATCATGGCCGAGATGTACGAGTCGGGCGAGTTGCAGGCGCTGCTGAAGGCTTGAACAAGGCCTGAACCTCAGGCCTGGAACCAGCTGATTCCACGTGCAGAACGCATCGAGCCTCGCGCCGCGCCGACTGGTGGTCGCCATCACCGGCGCCAGCGGCGCCGTCTACGGCGTGCGCCTGCTGCAGTCGCTGCGCGAAACGCCCGGTGTCGAGACTCACCTGATGGTGTCGGATGCGGGCGTGCTGAACCTGCACCAGGAACTCGGCATGCACCGCAAGGACGCGGAGGCGCTGGCCGACGCGGTACACAGCGTGCGCGACGTCGGCGCGTCGGTCGCCAGCGGCTCGTTCGCGACCGAAGGCATGATCGTCGCGCCCTGCTCGATGAAGACGCTCGCGGCGGTAGCGCACGGCCTGTGCGACAACCTGATCGCGCGCGCCGCCGACGTGACGCTGAAGGAAAGGCGCCGCCTCGTGCTGATGGTGCGCGAGACGCCGTTCAACTTGGCGCATCTGCGCAACATGACCGCGGCGACCGAGATGGGCGCCGTGGTCTACCCGCCGCTGCCCGCCTTCTACCATCGTCCTCGCACGATCGACGAGATGGTCGACCATACCGTCGGCCGGGTGCTGGCCATGTTCGGCATCGCGCGGCCGGACGCGCCGGAATGGGGCGGCCTGGGCGGCGACGCCTCCTAGCGCAAGCGCCAAGCGCGGCCGCCGCGATCCGGACAGTGCTCCCGGACGCATTCCTTCCCGATGGTCGCCCTCATTCCGACAGCCGCTCGTGCTGGATGCCGATGAACTGGACCACCGTGCCGGCCTTGTCGCGGATCGGCGAGACGAACAGTTCGTTGACGAATGCCGAGCCGTCCTTCCGGTAGTTGCGCAGCACTGCGTAACCGTTGCTTCCGGTCGCGACCGCGCGCCGGATATCCGCCAGTTCCGGCTGGTCGTGCTCGCCGGCCTGCAGGAAGCGGCAATTGCGACCGACCACTTCCGCCGCGGTGTAGCCGGACATCCGCTCGAACATCGGGTTGACGTAGACGATCGGCATGCCGGGCTGCAGCGCGTCGACGATCACCACGCCCGCGTTCAGCGCCTGCCACTGCCGGCGCCCGGCTTCGACGTGGGCCGCATCCGCCAGACGTTGCTGCGCGGCGATCATCTCGGTGACGTCGGTCAGCGCGATGACGCAGAAACGTTCGCCGTCCGCGTGCAGCACCTGCTCCCGTTTCAACAGCAGGTCGACGCGGCCGGCGTCCGTCCGGCGCGTCGCGCGGCGGCTGGCGCCGCCGGAGGCGCCGACCCAGGCGACGAGTTCGTCGCACTGGTCGAATGCACCGAACAGTCCGCGCAGCGAACGGTCCGGCGTCGCGAGTCCCTCGACGCCGAAATGGCGGCGGGCCGCCGCGTTGAGCAAGACCACCTTGCCGGCATCGTCGGTGACGCAGATGCCGACATCGGCGGCATCCAGCCAGGCGGTAAGCAGCGCATGCTCGAGACGGTCGTTGGAATGGACGAGATGCATGGCACCAGGAAAGCGGAAGGTTATCCATGAAAGACGGCTCGATTGTGTGGGCGCCTCCCGGGAATGTAAAGCGCGCCGCGGCCGGGCAACCCGGCGACGCCAGGAGAGGCACCGTCCGGCCCGGGCCGCCGGTTCCACGCCGGCATCCTTAGGCAGCCGCAACGCGAACGGGATCGACGCGAAGGCGGCGATCAGCAGGAAGGCAGGCCGGTGGTGGCCGGTCCGAGCATCAGCATCGAGAAGTCGGCGGCGGACGGCAGGAAGTTTTCCAGGTCGAGAGGCCGTCCCTCGTGCTCGCGGACGTCGCCGATGTGGCGCGCGGCGAACGCATCAGCGCGGCACGCTGCCCGCCGCTTCCTCCCAGCCGCCGCCGAGCGCCTTGACCAGCAGCACGCTGGCGGCGAGGCGGCGGTCGAGCAGATCGACCGCAGTGCGTTCGGCGGTGAGCGCGGCGGTCTGCACGTTGACCACGTCCAGATAACTGACCGTGCCGGCCCGGTACTGGTTCAGGGTCAGCGTCACCGATTCGCGCGCCAGCCGCAGCGCCTCGGCCTGGGTCGCGGCTTCCTGCTCGAGTATGCGCAGCGCGGCCAGGTTGTCCTCGACTTCCTGGAAGCCGGTCAGCACCGTCTGCCGGTAGGTCGCGACGCTGGCGTCGTAGGCCGCGGCCGCCTGTTCGGTCTGCGCGCGGCGTGCGCCGGCGTCGAACAGGGTTGCGGCCAGCGCCGGGCCGAGCGACCAGAAGCGGTTCGGCAGCGTCAGCCAGTTGGCGAAGCTGCTGCCCTGGAAGCCGCCGGACGCCGACAGCGACAGGTCGGGAAAATAAGCGGCCTTTGCGACGCCGATCTGCGCGTTGGCCGCTGCGACGCGGCGCTCGGCGGCGGCGATGTCGGGCCGGCGTTCGAGCAGCGTCGACGGCACCGCGGCGGGGGCGACGGGCACCGCGGCCGACGTGTCCAGAGGCGCGGCGGCGAGCGAGAAGTCCGACGGCGGCTTGCCGGCCAGGATCGCGATCGCATGCTCGAGCTGCGCGCGCTGCACGCCGAGGTCGATCGCCTGCGCTTCGGCGGTGCGCAGCTGGTTCTCGGCCAGCACCACGTTGCTGCGCGCAACCACGCCGGCGGCGTACTGGTTCTGTGTCAGTTGCAGCGAGCGGCGGTAGTCGGCGAGCGTGCGGTCGTAGAGTTGCTGCTGCGCGTCGAGCGCGCGCAGCTGGTAGTATCTCTGGGCGAGCTGCGCCGGGCTTCTCAGCCGGGTCGATTCGACGTCGGCCCGGTTGGCTGCGGCGCTGGCCTCGTTGGCTTCGACGCTGCGCCGCACCCGGCCCCAGAGATCCGCTTCCCAGTTGACGTCGACCGACAGCGTGCGGTTGTCGACCACGCTGCCGGCGCCGCTGCCGATCACCGTGCCGTTGACACCCACGGTGCGCGCGCCGCTGCGCGACGAGCCGCCGGAGCGGCTGGCCGAGACGTTGCCGGTCACCGTCGGGTAATAGGCGGCGCGCGCCGAGCGCACCAGCGCGAGCGCCTGCCTGTAGTTGGCTTCGGCCTGCTGCAGATTCTGGTTGGCGGTCCCGGCTTCCTGCTCCAGCTTGTTCAGCGTCGCGTCGCCATAGGCTTGCCACCAGGCGCCGCGCGGCGCGGCGTCGCCCGGCCGCGCGACGGTCCAGCCCTGCCCTTCCTTGAAGGCGGCCGGCACGTCGGCCGTCGGCCGCACGTAGTCGGGACCGACCGCGCAGGCCGCCAGCGCGAGCGACAGCGCCGCGGAGGCAAACCAGCGCAACGTTTGACGAACGGATTGGCGAAGGTGCGTCATCGTTTTCCTCGGTGCTTCAATGCGTCGAAACCCGCCGCGGCGGCGGCCGGCGCGCGGCGGCGCAGCCGGTCGAACCATGCCTGCAGGCGGTCCATGAACAGGTACACCACCGGCGTGGTGTAGAGCGTCAGCAACTGGCTGACCAGCAGGCCGCCGACGATGGTCACGCCGAGCGGCCGGCGCAGCTCGGATCCGGTGCCGGTGCCGAGCGCCAGCGGCAGCGCGCCGAGCAGCGCGGCGGCGGTGGTCATCAGGATCGGCCGGAAGCGCAGCAGGCAGGCCTGACGGATCGCATCGATTGGCGCTTTGCCCTGATCGCGCTGCGCGGCCAGCGCGAAGTCGATCATCATGATCGCGTTCTTCTTGACGATGCCGATCAGCAGGATGATGCCGATGAAGGCCATGATGCTCAGTTCCATGCCGAACAGTTCCAGCGCCAGCAGCGCGCCGACGCCGGCCGACGGCAGCGTCGACAGGATCGTGACCGGATGCACCGTGCTTTCGTACAGCACGCCGAGCACCACGTAGATCGTGAACAGCGCGGCGAACACCAGGAACGGCAGGCTCGACAGCGAGGCCTGGAACACCTTGGCGGTGCCCTCGAAGCTGCCGTGCACCGAAGTCGGCATGCCGATGCGCGCGGTGGCCTGGTCGATCGCGGCGACCGCGGCGCTCAGCACCACGCCGGGCGGCCGATTGTACGACAGCGTGGTCGCCGCGAACTGGCCCTGGTGGTTGACCGACAGCGTGGTGGTGGTCGGTTCGAAATGCGAGAACGCCGACAGCGGCACCATCTCGCCGGCGTCGCTCTTTACGTAAATGTCCTTCAGGGTTTCCGGCCGCTGCCAGAAGCGCGGCGCGACTTCCATCACCACGTGGTACTGGTTGC
>JBQCGO010000271.1:0-5363 GCA_051955575.1 Burkholderiaceae bacterium | reverse complement strand
GACGGCAGCGACTTCAGGAACCAGATGTGCGCGGTCGGGCTGGCCAGCTCGATGTGGCCCATGCGCTCGCGACGCACCTTGGCGAGCGTCACCTCGGTGCCGCACTTCTCGCAGACCACGCCGCGGTGCTTCATGCGCTTGTACTTGCCGCACAGGCACTCGTAGTCCTTGATGGGACCGAAGATGGCCGCGCAGAACAAGCCGTCACGCTCCGGCTTGAAGGTGCGGTAGTTGATGGTTTCGGGTTTCTTCACTTCGCCCCACGACCACGAACGGATCAGGTCGGGCGAGGCCAGCGAAATCTTGATCGCATCGAAGTTCTGCGGCTGCGATTGCTGGTTGAACAGGTTCAGAAGGTCTTTCATTTACTTGTCTCCGGGAGGAGCGAATTCGTTGTAGGCAGAAGGGGCGAGAGGCGAGGGATGAGGGACGAGAAGCCGGGCAATCACGCCCACGCCACTCACCCCTCGTCCCTGCTTCGTCAGCGTTCTTCCAGCTCCATGTCGATCGCCAGCGAGCGGATCTCCTTGACCAGCACGTTGAACGATTCGGGCATGCCCGCCGCCATCTTGTGTTCGCCATCGACGATGGCCTTGTACATCTGGTTGCGGCCCTGCACGTCGTCGGATTTCACCGTCAGCATTTCCTGCAGGGTGTAGGCCGCGCCGTAGGCTTCCAGTGCCCACACTTCCATTTCGCCGAAGCGCTGTCCGCCGAATTGCGCGCGACCGCCCAGCGGCTGCTGGGTGACCAGCGAGTACGGACCGGTGGAACGCGCGTGCATCTTGTCGTCGACCAGGTGGTTGAGCTTCAGGTAATGCATGTAGCCCACCGTGACCGGACGGTCGAACGCATCGCCGGTGCGGCCGTCGTACAGCGTGGTCTGGCCCGATTCCGGCAGCTCGGCCATCTTCAGCATGGCCTTGATTTCGGATTCGTCGGCACCGTCGAACACCGGCGTCGCCATCGGCACGCCGTCCTTCAGGTTTTCCGCGAGCGCGAGGATCTCGTGATCCTTCAGCGAATCCAGGTCGACGTGATGCTCGGTCTTGCTGCCCGAGTTGTAGATCTCGCCCAGGAACTTGCGGACCTTGTCGGCCTTCTCCCTCGCTTCCAGCATCCGGCCGATCTTCTCGCCCAGCCCCTTGGCGGCCCACCCGAGGTGGGTCTCGAGGATCTGGCCGATGTTCATGCGGCTCGGCACGCCCAGCGGATTCAGCACGATGTCGATCGGGTTGCCGTCGGCCATGTAGGGCATGTCCTCGACCGGCGCGATCATCGACACCACGCCCTTGTTGCCGTGGCGGCCGGCCATCTTGTCGCCAGGCTGGATGCGGCGCTTGACCGCGAGGTGCACCTTGACCTGCTTCAGGACGCCCGGCGCGAGGTCGTCGCCCGCGGTGATCTTGGCCTGCTTCTCGCGGAAGCGTTTGTCGAAGGCTTCCTTGTGGCGCTTGATCTGCTCGGCCGCGCGCGAAACCAGTTCTGCGGTTTCCTCGTCCTTCGGATTGACCTTGAACCACTCGTCCTTCTTCAGGCTGTCGAGATATTCGTCAGTGATCTCCGCGTTCTTCTTGAGACCCTGCGGACCGTTGTTGGCCGGCTTGCCGACCAGCTGCGAACGCAGCCTGCCGTAGATCGCGCCTTCCAGGATCCGGAACTGGTCGTCCAGGTCCTTGCGGACGCGCTGGATCTCCATTTCCTCGATCTGGCGCGCGCGCTCGTCCTTCTCGATGCCGTCGCGGGTGAACACCTGCACGTCGATCACCGTGCCGTCCATGCCGGGCGGAACGCGCAAGGACGAGTCCTTCACGTCGGACGCCTTCTCGCCGAAAATCGCGCGCAGCAGCTTTTCTTCTGGCGTCAGTTGCGACTCACCCTTCGGCGTGACCTTGCCGACCAGGATGTCGCCGACCTTCACCTCGGCACCGATATAGACGATGCCCGACTTGTCAAGGCGGTTCAGCGCGGCCTCGCCCACGTTCGGGATGTCGGCGGTGATTTCCTCCGGGCCGAGCTTCGTGTCGCGCGCCTGGCAGGTCAGTTCCTCGATGTGGATCGAGGTGTAGCGGTCTTCCTGCACCACGCGCTCGGACAGCAGCACCGAATCCTCGAAGTTGTAGCCGTTCCACGGCATGAACGCGACCAGCATGTTCTGGCCCAGCGCCAGCTCGCCGAGGTCGGTCGAGGAACCGTCCGCCAACGTGTCGCCCGCGGCCACCTTGTCGCCCACGTTCACCAGCGGACGCTGGTTGAGGTTGGTGCTCTGGTTGGAACGCGTGTACTTGGTGAGCGTGTAGATGTCCACGCCCGGATCGTTCTCGCCGACTTCCTTCTCGTTGACGCGCACCACGATGCGCGCGGCGTCGACCTGTTCGATCACGCCGCCACGGCGCGCCGCGATGGTGACGCCGGAATCGCGCGCGACCGCGCGTTCGATGCCGGTGCCGACCAGCGGCTTTTCGGAACGCAGCGTCGGCACGGCCTGGCGCTGCATGTTGGCGCCCATCAGCGCGCGGTTGGCGTCGTCATGTTCCAGGAACGGCACCAATGCGGCCGCCACCGACACGGTCTGCATCGGCGACACGTCCATGTAGTTGATCTCGGACACCGGACGCAATTCGGATTCGCCGCGGAAACGGCAGGACACGAATTCCTCGGTGAACTTGCCGTGCTTGTCGAGCGGCGAGTTGGCCTGCGCGATCACGAAGTTGCCTTCTTCGATCGCGGACAGGTAATCCACCTCGTCGGTGACCTTGCCATTGGTGACCTTGCGGTACGGTGTTTCCAGGAACCCGTAGTGGTTGGTGCGGGCGTACACGGCCAGCGAATTGATCAGGCCGATGTTCGGGCCTTCAGGCGTTTCGATGGTGCAGACGCGGCCGTAATGGGTCGGATGCACGTCGCGCACTTCGAAGCCCGCGCGCTCGCGGGTCAGGCCGCCCGGTCCCAATGCGGAAACGCGGCGCTTGTGGGTGACTTCCGAGAGCGGGTTGTTCTGGTCCATGAACTGCGACAACTGCGACGACCCGAAGAACTCCTTCACCGCCGCCGCGACCGGCTTGGCGTTGATGAGGTCCTGCGGGCCCAGGTTGTCGGCTTCGGCCAGCGACAGGCGCTCCTTGACCGCGCGCTCGACGCGCACGAGGCCGATGCGGAACGCGTTCTCGGCCATTTCGCCGACGCTGCGCACGCGGCGGTTGCCCAGGTGATCGATGTCGTCCACGGTGCCGTGGCCGTTCTTGATTTCGATCAGCACCCGCAGCACGTCCAGGATGTCGGACGTGTCGCCCTGCGCCTCCACCAGCCTGACCGCGTCGTCTTCCTTGCGGCTGGAAAAATACTTGTGGTCGTACAGCACCGCGGGGCCGGTCACGTCGGCGCGGCCGACCCGGCGGTTGAACTTCATGCGGCCGACCGTGGACAGGTCGTAGCGCTCGAAGGTGAAGAACAGGTTGTGGAACAGGTTCTGCGCAGCTTCCTTGGTCGGCGGCTCGCCCGGACGCATCATCCGGTAGATCTCGACCAGCGCTTCCAGTTGCGTATGGGTCGGATCGACGCGCAGGGTGTTGGAGATGTACGGACCGCGATCGAGGTCGTTCACGAACAGGGTCGCGATCGTGTCGATGCCGGCCTCGCGGAATTTCGCGATGTGCTCGGCGGTCAGCTCGTCGTTGGCCGACGCCAGCAGCTCGCCGGTGTTCGCGTCGACGATGTCGTTCGCGAGGATGCGGCCGATCATGTAGTCGTCCGGCACTTCCAGCGTGGTGATCTTGGCGTTCTTGAGTTCGCGCACGTGACGGGTGGTGATGCGCTTGTCCTTCTCGACCAGCACCTTGTCGCCGGCCACGAGGTCGAAGTTCAGCGTTTCACCGCGCAGGCGCTCGGGCACCAGCGCCAGTTCGGCGTTGCCTTCCTTGCCGAGATGGAACACGTTGTGCTCGAAGAAGATGTCCAGCATCTCTTCGTTGGTGTAGCCGAGCGCGCGCAGCAGGATCGTGACCGGCAGCTTGCGGCGACGGTCGATGCGGGTGAACAGCACTTCCTTCGGATCGAATTCGAAATCGAGCCACGAACCGCTGTACGGGATCACGCGCGCGTTGAACAGCAGCTTGCCGGATGAGTGCTGCTTGCCCTTGTCGTGGTCGAAGAACACGCCGGGCGAACGGTGCAACTGCGAGACGATCACGCGCTCGGTGCCGTTCACGATGAAGGTGCCGGTCCCGGTCATGAGCGGGATCTCGCCCATGTAGACCTCCTGCTCCTTCACCAGCTTCGGCACCTTCTTGGACGCCGGGCTGTCCTTGTCGTAAATGACCAGGCGCACCTTGACCCGCAGCGGCGCGCCGTAGCTCATGCCGCGCACGCGGCATTCGCGTTCGTCGAACGCGGGTTCACCGAAGTGGTAATCCACGAATTCCAGTTCCGCGTTGCCGGAATGGCTGCGGATCGGGAACACGGATTTCAGCGCGGCCTCGAGGCCGGTGTCCTGGCGCGCGTTGGGCGCGACGTCGGCCTGCAGGAAATCCTTGTAGGAATCGGTCTGGATGGTCAGCAGGTTGGGCACGCCGAGGACCGGCGGGCGCTTGCCGAAATCCTTGCGGATGCGCTTCTTTTCGGTGAAGGAATAGGTCGTCATGGATGCTACCGCCTCGTTCTGTGGACACGGGGCCACTTGCGGGCCCGGAAACGTGGTGGAGCTGTCACTTAGGAAGTCGCTGGTATTGCCGGCACCAGCACGCCCATCTGCTGCTACTTCGTGTGAACAACTCGAATCTTTTTTACATCAACAACTCGTCGCCTCAACGGCGAAAGCCCGGGGGCAGAAGCCCCCAGGCTCTTTTTCGTCATTCCCGCGAAAGCGGGAATCCAGTGTCTTTGCTAGTTATCAAAAACGCTGGACCCCGGATCAACGTACGTCCATGTACAGTCCGGGGTGAGTGCATCCTGCACTCACTTCAACTCGACCTTGGCACCGGCCGCTTCGAGATCCTTCTTGAACTTCTCGGCGTCTTCCTTGCTGGCGCCTTCCTTGACGGTCTGCGGCGCGCCTTCCACCAGATCTTTGGCCTCCTTGAGGCCCAGACCGGTGATTGCACGCACGGCCTTGATCACTTCGACCTTCTTCTCGCCGACGGCTGCCAGCACGACGTTGAATTCGGTCTTCTCTTCTGCGGCGGCGGCGCCACCACCAGCGGCCGGGGCGGCGGCAACGGCCACCGGGGCCGCGGCGGACACGCCGAACTTCTCTTCCATCGCCTTGACCAGCTCCATCACCTCGACGAGGGTCTTGGACGAGATGGCTTCGATGATGTCTTCATTGCTGAGGGACATGGGGTTGCTCCTGAAACTTTGAAAGGTTG
>JBQCGO010000270.1:0-8005 GCA_051955575.1 Burkholderiaceae bacterium | reverse complement strand
CGAACAGCCGGGCGGCGCGACGCCAGCGCAGCGACGGTTCCCTTGTCGATACCGGCAAGGCCGCCTCAGACCTGCTTGGCCTTGCCCTGGCCGGCAACCTGCTGCATTGCCGCCCGGATCGCGTCCTGGTCGCCCAGGTAATAGCTGCGGATCGGCTTGAGGTCGGCGTCGAGTTCGTAGACCAGCGGCTGGCCGTTCGGGATGTTCAGGCCGACGATGTCGGCGTCGCTGATGTTGTCGAGCATCTTGATCAGCGCGCGCAGGCTGTTGCCGTGCGCCGAGACGAGGATGTTCCGGCCGGCGCGGATCGCCGGCGCGATCGACTCGTTCCACAGCGGCATCACGCGCGCCACGGTGTCCTTCAGGCATTCGGTCAGCGGGATCTCGCCTTCCTTCAGCTTCGCGTAGCGCGGATCCTGGTGCGAGGCGCGCGGATCGGTCGTTTCCAGCGGGTTCGGCGGCGTGTCGTAGCTGCGGCGCCAGATCATCACCTGCTCGTCGCCGTACTTGGCCGCGGTCTCGGCCTTGTTCAGGCCCTGGAGCGCGCCGTAGTGGCGCTCGTTCAGGCGCCAGCTGTGGATCACGGGGATCCACATCAGGTCCATCTCGTCGAGCGTGATCCAGAGCGTGCGGATCGCGCGCTTCAGCACCGAGGTGTAGGCGATGTCGAATGCGAAGCCGGCTTCCTTCAGCAGCCGGCCTGCCTCGCGCGCCTCGGCGCGGCCCTTGTCGGTCAGGTCGACGTCGGTCCAGCCGGTGAAGCGGTTCTCGAGGTTCCAGGTCGATTCGCCGTGGCGCATGAAAACGATCTTGTACATGGCTTTCTTGGAGGGTAGTTGGGGAAACGGAGCGGAGCGGGCGCGGCCGCAGCGGCAGGGCGCCGAAGCGGACGCGGCATGCCGAAATCCTAAGCGGGCATCTATTTTATAATGTGACGTTCGACAAGACTCGTTGGCCTTCCGTGAAATTCCTCCTCGAAAACATCTTCCTGATCGCCGTCGCATTGATCTCCGGCGGCATGCTGTTCCTGCCCAACCTGCAGCGGCGCGGCAACCAGGTGTCGCAACTGCGCGCCACGCAACTGATCAACCACGGCAAGACGGTGGTGCTCGACGTGCGGCCGCAGCCCGAATTCGTCGCCGGACACTTGCCCGACGCCAGGAACATTCCGCTGCCGGACCTGCCGCAGCGCATCGGCGAACTGGAACGCAGCAAGACGAAAACCGTCATCGTCGTCTGTGACAACGGCGCGCAATCGGCGAAGGTCGTGACGCAACTGGCGAAGGCCGGCTTCGCCGACGTGACCTCGCTGGCCGGCGGCATCGCCGCCTGGCGATCGCAAGGTTTGCCGGTCGTCAAATAGCCGCACTCATTGAGCAAGGAGAATTCCATGACCGCACATGTCCTGATGTACAGTACCGGCGTTTGTCCCTACTGCATGATGGCCGAGCGCCTGCTGAAGGCGAAGGGCGTCGACAACATCGAGAAAGTCCGGATCGACCTCGACCCGCAGCAGCGCGATGCGATGATGCAGAAGACCGGTCGCCGCACCGTGCCGCAGATCTACATCGGCGACACGCACGTCGGCGGCTTCGACGACCTGTCCGCGCTCGACCGCGCCGGCAAGCTCGATCCGCTGTTGCAGCAGGCCTGAATTTCCGGGGCGGATTCGCCGCCCTTCCACACTCCACGAAAGCATCCCATGGCAGACGACAACCAGCAGCCCGTATTCCAGATCCAGCGCATCTACCTGAAGGACCTGTCGCTGGAACAGCCGAATTCGCCGGCGATCTTCCTCGAGCAGCAGTCGCCCGCGATCGAAGTCGCGATCGACGTCGGCGCCGAGGCGCTGGCCGACGGCATCTTCGAATCGACCGTCACCATCACCGTCACCGCGAAGGTCGGCGAGAAGGTCGCGTTCCTGGTCGAGGGCAAGCAGGCCGGCATCTTCGAGGCGCGCAACATCCCGGCCGAACAGCTCGACCCGCTGCTCGGCATCGGCTGCCCGAACATCATCTACCCGTACCTGCGCGCGAACATCGCCGACGCGATCACCCGCGCCGGCTTCCCGCCGGTGCATCTGTCGGAGATCAATTTCGAGCTGTTCTATCAGCAGCGCCAGCAGGCGATCGCCGAGCAGCAGGGGCAGCAGGGCAACGGTTCCGGGCTGGTGATGCCGGACGGCTCGCAGGCCAAGCACTGATGCGCTTCGGCGCCCGCCGCTGCCCTTCCCGCCAGGCAGCAGATCCGTCGATGAAACCGTTTCGTCCGCTCGTCGCCGCGGTAACGCTGCTGTGCGCGTTCGGCGCGGCCGGCAGCGCGCACGCGCTCGAATACAAGTCCATCGGCGCCGCGCCGGCGGTGCTCTATGACGCGCCCTCCGAGAAGGGGCGGCGCGTGTTCGTCGCCCCGCGCAACATGCCGGTCGAGGTGATCCTGACCTACGGCGACTGGACCAAGATCCGCGACGCCGCCGGCGACCTGTCCTGGGTGTCGTCGAAGGCGCTGTCGCCGGCACGCCATCTGGTCGTGACTGCGCCTTCGGCAAAGGTGCACGCGGCGGCCGACGAAGCGTCGCCGGTGGTCTTCGTCGCCGGCAAGGGTGTGCTGCTCGAACTGGCCGAGCCGGTGTCCGGCGGCTGGATCCGCGTGCGCCACCGCGACGGTCCGACCGGCTTCGTGCGCGCGGCCGACGTCTGGGGTGACTGAAGGCGAGACTGACTGCGGGCGACTGACCACGGACGACTGATCGCAAGCCGGCGGCGCGACGCCAACGCCCGTGCGAGACCGCGCAGCCGCCGATCCGACCGATCGGCATCCCGACCATGCGAACTGGAATACCGACCATGTCTTCGAATCCTGAGGCCGCGCCGCGGCCCGCCGCGGACCGATGAATATCTCGATACTCGGCGCCGGCGCCTGGGGCACCGCGCTGGCGCTCAACCTCGCACCGCGCGCTGCCGTCGCGCTGTGGGGGCGCGATGCCGCCGCGATGGAAGCGATGGCCGCGTCCCGCGAGAACCGCGCCTACCTGCCCGGCTTCCCGCTGCCCGCCAACCTGCGCATCGAACCCGATTTCGATGCCGCCGTCGCCCATGCCGGCGACGACGGCCTGCTCATCCTCGCGTCCTCCACCGCCGGATTGCGCGAACTTGCGGTGCGGCTGCAGCATCGCCGTGTGCGGCATCTGATCTGGCTGTGCAAGGGATTCGAGAACGGTACCCGGCTGTTGCCGCACCAGGTGGTGCGCAGCGTGCTCGGCGGCGACGTCGCTGCAGGCGCGCTGTCCGGTCCGTCGTTCGCGCAGGAAGTCGCGCGCGGACTGCCGTGCGCGCTGTCGGTCGCGACGGCCGATTCCGCGCTCGCCGAACGTGTGGTGGCGGCGGTGCACGGCGCCAACATCCGGGTCTACTCGACCGACGACATGGTGGGCGTGGAAGTTGGCGGCGCGGTGAAGAACATTCTCGCCATCGCGGCCGGCGTGGCCGACGGCCTCGGGCTCGGTCTGAACGCGCGCGCAGCGCTGATCACGCGCGGGCTGGCGGAAATCTGCCGCTTCAGCGTCGCGCTCGGCGGCCGCCCGGAAACCTGCATGGGCCTGTCCGGCGTCGGTGACCTGATCCTGACCTGCACCGGCGACCTGTCGCGCAACCGCAGGGTAGGCCTCGGTCTCGCGGCCGGACGTTCGCTGGACCAGATCGTGCGCGAACTCGGCCATGTCGCGGAGGGCGTGCTGTGCGCCGAGACGGTGCGGGCGCTGGCCGCCGAGCGCCGCGTGGAAATGCCGATCGCCGACGCGGTGGCGGCGGTCCTGTTCGACGGCGAGACGCCGCAACGGCTGGTGCAGCGCCTGCTGGCGCGGGATCCGCGAGCGGAAACTTTCTAAGGGCGCGGCGCCGGCCCGGCAAACGCCCTTGGATTGTCGCGGCGGCGAAATATTCGCCGCCCCTCCGGCACTTTTCAAAGTTTCGCGTGTCCTACTGCGCTGGATCAAATCTCCCGCAGTATTCCACTCCGGAACGGGGCGAAACGGAAATTAACTGTTTTGCAACGTGACCGCCGCGCTTATACTTGTGTTCCTGCAATTTTTCCCGCCATTTTTCCTGTGAATCGCCCGATGCTTTCCTTCATGCCCACGCTTTCCGCTTCCCGCCGCCCGCGTCCCGACGGCCGCCGTGCGCGCGGCTTTACCCTGATCGAGATCATGGTCGTCGTCGTGATCATGGGCATCCTTGCCGCGCTGGTCGTACCCAAGCTGATGGGCCGCACCGACGACGCGCGCATTGCTGCCGCGCGCCAGGACATCGCCACGCTGATGCAGGCCCTGAAGCTCTACAAGCTGGACAACCAGCGCTACCCGACCACCGAACAGGGCCTGCAGGCGCTGGTCGCCAAGCCGACCAGCGGCCCGGCCGCCAACGGCTGGAAGAGCGGCGGCTACCTCGACCGGCTGCCCAACGATCCGTGGGGCAATCCCTACCAGTACCTGTCGCCCGGCCTGAAGGGCGAGGTCGACGTGTTCTCGTTCGGCGCCGACGGCCAGCCCGGCGGGACCGGCACCGATGCCGACATCGGCTCGTGGGAACTCTGAGCCATCGTCGTCAAGGGCAGGCTGCGCGCGGCTTCACGCTGCTCGAATTGCTCGTGGTGGTGGTGATCGCCGGCATCACGCTGGGCCTGGTTTCCTTGAACGCGATGCCGAGCGAGCGCCAGTCCCTGCAGCGGGAAGCGCAGCGGATCGCGCTGCTGATGCAGTCGGCGCGCGACGAGGCGATCGTGCGCAACCAGCCGATCGCCTTCGAGGCGACGCAGGAAGGCTACCGGTTCCTGGTGCGCGACAACGGCGAATGGCGGCCGATGGATCGCGACGCGCTGCTGCGCGCGCGCGCGTTCGACCGGCCGCCGGTGGCACTGTCGGTCGATCCGGCGCAGGCCGACGACGACAAGACGATGCGCATCGTGTTCGGCCGCGAGCCGGTCGACCGCCCGTTCGTGCTGACGCTGGCGCACGGCGACGCGCAGGTCGAGATCCGCGCCGACGGCATCGGCCATTTCGTCGCGGAGTGACATGAGAACCGGCTCGCCACGACCGTTTCGGCGCCATGCCGCTTCCGCCGGCTTCACGCTGCTGGAAGTGCTGGTCGCATTGGTGATCGTCGGCACCGCGCTCGGCGCCAGCCTGCGCGCGGTCGGCAGCCTGACCCAGAACAGCGACGGCCTGCGCGCCGCGATGATGGCGACCTGGTCCGCGGAAAACCGGCTGACCGAGATCCGCCTCGCGCAGGCCTGGCCCGACACCGGCAAGCGCAGCTTCGACTGCCCGCAGGGCGAGCTGAAGCTGGTGTGCGAGGAAGAAGTGCTGTCGACGCCGAATCCTTACTTCCGTCGCGTGCAGGTCAGCGTCTACGCCGCCGACGCACTCGACCGGCGCATCGTCCAACTGGTGCAGGTGGTGCCGTATGTGCATTGACCGCCGTCCGCGCCGTTCCGCGGTCCGCCGCGCCGGCTTCACGCTGGTCGAGCTGCTGATCGCCATCAGCATCCTCGCCATCGTGGCGGTGCTCGGCTGGCGCGGGCTGGACGGCATCGTGCGCGCCCGCCTGGCGCTGAACCAGCAGCTCGAAACCACGCGCGGCATGCAGCTCACCTTCGCCCAGTTGCAGAGCGACTGCGAGCACGTGGTCGGGGCGGCGCTCCTGCCCGGCAGGCTGCCGCTGCTGATCGACGAGGGCCGGCTGCTGCTGATCCGCCACGTCTACATCGAAAACCAGCCGCCGCGGGTGCAGGTGGTCGCCTACCGGCTCGCCGGCGGCGTGCTCACGCGCCAGGAATCGACGCCCACGCGCGACCCGGCCGAACTCGACGCGCTCTGGAACGCCGGTCGCGAAAACAAGCTGACCACGCCGGCGATCGCGCTGCAGGACGGGCTGGCCGGCATGTCGATGCGCATCTGGATCAACAACCAGCCCGGCTGGCAGCAGCCGGCCGCCGCCGTGGCGGTGGCCAACACGCTGGCACAGGCCGCGGCCGCCGGCGCCCACGCGGTCAACAATCCGAACGCGCCGGCGGTGACCGGCCTGGAGGTGGTGCTGCAGCCGCAGAACGGCAGCGCCGGCATGGTCAAGACCTTCCTGCTGGGGGTGGTGTGAGCACGCACCTTCGCCTTGACCGTCGCCGTCCCGGCCGCCAGCGCGGCGTCGCGATCATCACCGCGCTGCTGCTGACGACGCTGGCCATCACCATCGTGGCGAGCCTGTTCTGGCAGCAGCAGGTGCAGATTCGCTCGATCGAGAACCAGCGGCTGCAACTGCAGAAGCAATGGGTGCTGCGCGGCGCGCTCGACTGGGCGCAGCTGATCCTGCGCGAAGACGCGAAATACACCACTACCGACAATCTCGACGAGCCGTGGGCGGTGCCGCTGCAGCCGACCCGGCTTGACCAGTACGTGGAAAAGGACAGCGTTGACGGCGACGTCGCCACCACCCAGCTGTCGGGGCAGATGATCGATGCGCAGTCGCGCTTCAACCTGACCAACCTCGCCACCAACGGCGTGCCGAACCCGAGCGAGATCGAAGTCTTCCAGCGGCTGCTGTCCTTCGTTGGCGTCGACCCGCAGCTCGCCGTCGCGGTGGGAGAGATGGTGGCGGCATCGCAAAGCGTGCCACGGGACCTGTCGCCGGCAGGCCGCCAGTCCGCGCTGACGGCCGGCGCGGCGCCGGCAAAGCCGCGCGTGTTGCCGATGACGCAGACCGACGACTTGCTCGCGGTTCCCGGCGTCACGCCGGAGATCTACGCCAAGCTGCGTGACTTCGTGGTGGTGCTGCCGATCGCCACGCCGATCAACGCCAACACCGCGTCGCCGGAAGTGCTGGCGGCGAGGATTGATACACTGTCGCTCGGCGACGCTGCCGCGCTCGTCGCCAGCCGCAAGCGCGCCTGGTTCCGCAACGAGGGTGATTTTTCGCAGCGCCTGCCGGGGCAGACGCTCAACCTCAACCAGGTCGGCTTCGCGACCAGCTGGTTCCTGATCAACGCCAACGTGCGCTTGAGCCGCGGCACGCTCGACATGGTGGCGCTGATCCAGCGCACCGGCACCACCACCCGGGTGGTCTGGATCCGCGAAACCTGATCGCCCATGCGACCAAGATAATCACCGAACGGACGACCCTTGAGCACACTGTATCTACGCATCCCGTCCAGCGCGACCGCCGACACCGCGGCGACCGCGGCGGCCGTGTCCGCGCTCGATTGCGCTTTTGCGCTGGCCGCGGACGACGGACGGCTCCAGCGCGAAGGCGTCGCCGCGCTGTCCACGCTCGGCCCGATGTTCGCCGGCGCGCAGCGGGCCGTGCTGCTGCTGGCCGCCAGCGACGTGACGCTGCTGCAGGTGAAGACGCCGCCGCTGTCCGGCGCCCGGCTCAACGCGGCGCTGCCGAGCCTGATCGAGGATCAGCTCGTGAACGACCCGGCCGACAGCGTGGTCGTCGCCGGCGGCATGGCCGACGGCCTGCGCACGGTCGCCGTGGTTCGCCGCGACTGGCTCGGCGCGCTGGTGCAGGCGGCTGCCGCGCTCGGCGCGCGCCGGGTCGCCGCGGTGCCGGCGCAGTTGTGCCTGCCGCTGCACGCCGAAGCGGTCGCCGCCGCTGTCACCGAGCGCGGCCTCGACCTCGATCTGACGGTGCGCCTGTCGCCACAGGCCGGTTTCGGTCTGCCGGTGGTGCCGGAGCGGCGCGACACGGCTGCACTGGAAACCGTGCAGACGCTGCGCGCGATGACCGGCGACGCCACCGTCGCGCTGCAGGTGCCGCCGGCCGCGCTGGCCGCGTTCGAGGCGGTCGGCGACGAGCGCATTGCGCTGATGCCCGACAACTGGTCGCACTGGATCGCCGGCGCGGCCGCCGCGCCGATCAACATGGTGCCCGGCCTCGGCGCCGGCGCCGCGCCCGGCTTCCGCTGGCGGCCGTGGCGCTGGCCGCGGATCCTGGCCGGCCTGCTGCTGCTGGTG
>JBQCGO010000269.1:0-3495 GCA_051955575.1 Burkholderiaceae bacterium | reverse complement strand
ATCTATCCGCGGCCCTGCCGCGCCGCGAGCCGCTCCGCGCTGGGGGGGTGGGTCGAGAACAAGCCGAGGAAGCCGGACTGATTCTGAATGCCGAGCGTGGCCAGCGACTGCGACAGGTGGCTCGGCTCGACGCCGCCCAACCGAGCCAACGCGCGCATCATCGGCTGCGGCGAGCCGAGCAGTTTCGCCGAGCCGGCGTCGGCGCGGAACTCGCGATGGCGCGAGAACCAGGCGACGATCAGCGAGGCGCCTATGCCGAACACCACCTGCGACACCATCACGGCGACGAAATAGCCGATACCCGGCGCGCTGTCGTCGTTGCGGGACATCGCCCGGTCCACCGCGTAGCCGACCACGCGCGACAGGAACACCACGAAGGTATTCACCACGCCCTGGATCAGCGTCATCGTCACCATGTCGCCGTTGGCGACGTGCGCGATCTCGTGGCCGAGTACCGCCTCGACCTCGTCCTTGGTCATGCCTTCCAGCAGGCCTGTCGACACCGCCACCAGCGCCGAGTTGCGGAACGCGCCGGTCGCGAACGCGTTCGGCTCGCCCTCGTAGACCGCCACCTCGGGCATCGCGATGCCGGCGCGCTGGGCCAGCCGGCCGACGGTGTCAAGCAACCAGACTTCGGTCGACGACGACGGCGAGTCGATCACATGCGCGCCGGTCGACCACTTGGCCATCGGCTTGCTCATCAGCAGCGAGATGATCGAGCCGGTAAAGCCGACCACCGCCGAAAACACCAGCAGCATCGGCAGGTTCAACCCGCTGCCGGCGAGGTAGCGGTTCACGCCGAGCAGCGACAGCACGACCGACATCACGACCAGGACGGCGATGTTGGTCGCCACGAACAGCAGGATTCTTTTCATTCTTCGCACCTCCGGGATAGGTTGTCAGGAAGATAGGGGTGCCGGATGGAAATTTCAAGCGGCGAGCGGCGGCCTTGCCGACACGGCGGAAAACCGGTCAGGCAAGCGCCCAATCCTGCCAGACCGGCGTCAGGCCGTCCGGCAGCGATGGCAGCGCGCCGAGATCGACGCGCGATTCGCCCGGCGCATGGAAGTCCGAGCCGCGCGAGGCGAGAAAGCCATAGCGCCTGGCGACCGCGGCGTACTCGGCGTACTGGTGCGGCGCATGGCTGCCGGTGGTGACTTCGATCGCCACGCCCCCGAGGTCGCGAAACCGCGCGAACATTTCGTCGAACGCCAGATCGCTCAAGGGATAGCGTCCGGGATGCGCGATCACCGCGACGCCGCCGGCGCCGTGAATCCAGCCGACCGCCTCGTCGAGCGTCGCCCAGCGGTGCGGCACGTAGCCCGGCTTGCCCTCGATCAGGTAGCGGCGGAACACGTCGCCGACGTCGCGGCAGACGCCCTGCTCCACCAGGAAGCGCGCGAAGTGGGTGCGCGAGATCAGGTCCGGGTTGCCGGCGTAGCGCAGCGCGCCGTCGAATGCGCCGGGCACGCCGACCGCCTCCAGTTGCGCGGCGATCTCGCGGGCGCGTCGTTCGCGGCCGTTTCGAGTTGCGGCCAGGCCGTCGACCAGCGCGCGGTCGGTCTCGTCGATGCGCAGCCCGACGATGTGCACCGTCTGCGACGCCCAGGTGACCGAGATTTCGACACCGGCAACGAACGGCAGCCCGGCGCGTTCGGCGGCGGTCCGCGCCCGCGCGATGCCGCCGATTTCGTCGTGGTCGGTCAGCGCCCACAGCTCGACGCCGTTGGCCTGCGCGCGCGCGGCCAGCGCCTCGGGCTCGAGTGCGCCGTCGGACGTGGTGGAGTGGCAGTGCAGATCGGCGTTGAGCATGGAGAAACGGGGAGCGGCGAAGCGACGAAACATGAAAGCCATTCTACGCCGCTTGGTTCGACCCGGCGGGCTAGGCCGGCAGGAAATCCTCGATCAACGCGGCCACCGCTTCCGGCCGGTCATGGTGCAGCATGTGGCCGGCGTCGCGCACCACTTCGACCCGCACGTCGGGCACCGCCGCGATCCGCCGGTCGATCTCCTCGCGCATCCGCTCCTTCGGCCCCATCCATTTCCAGATGTCGGTGTCGGCCGCCTCGACCCACAGCACCGGCGCTGCGATCCGCCGCCAGCACGCGAGCGTCTCGTCGACCCGGTACAGGTTGGGTCCGATCCGCTTGTGGACGGGATCGCCGAGAATCCGCCAGCGCCTGTCTGCGGTTTCGGCCGCCCAATAATGCGACAGGAAGTCGGCGCGCTCGGCGGATAGCCGCGGGTTGTTCCGTTGCAGCCGGGCGGCCACGTCGGCTCGGCTCGGGTAGTCGCGCATCGCCGACGGCGCGCGCAGGTCGTCGAGCCACGCTGCATAGCGGTCGGGCGCGCGCGCCGGATCGGCCGGCGGCAGGCCGAAGCCTTCGAGGTTCACCAGCCGCGCGATGCGCGCCGGGCGCACGCCGGCGTACAGCATCGCGATGTTTGCACCCATGCTGTGGCCGACCAGGCGTACCGGCTGGTCCGGCAGATAATGGTCGAGCAGCGCGTCGAGGTCGGCGAGGTAGTCGGGAAACCAGTAGTGGTCGGCGCCCGAGCGCTCGGTCAGGCCGAAGCCGCGCAGGTCGGGCGCGATCACGTGCCAGTCACGACGCAGCCCGTCGACCACGAACTGGAACGATGCCGACACGTCCATCCAGCCGTGCAACATGACGATCGCCGGCGCGTCGGCCGGCCCCCAGTGAAGAACGTGGGTGCGCAGATCGCGCAGCGTGATAAATTCCGAACGCGAAGGACTCATGATGGAATGGCAATTGCCGCGGGAACGGCGTGGAAGGCAGCGCGCCGGCCGATCCCGCGGCGCCGGAGACAATCGAACGACCGTTCGATGGCTTGCGAAAATTATACGGGAGAACCCATGACCGACCGCTCGTCCGCGGACCAGTACCGCGAGTTGTACGAAACGTTCCGCTGGCACGTTCCCGACGCGTTCAACATCGCGGACGCCTGCTGCCGCCGCTGGGCGAACGATCCCGGGCGCATCGCGATCCATGGCGCCGACGAAGGCGGCCGGCGCGAGAGCTGGTCCTACGCGCGGCTGGAGCGGGAATCGAACCGCGTCGCGGCGCTCTTGCGTTCGCTCGGCGTGTCGCTCGGCGACCGCGTGGCGATCGTGCTGCCGCAGCGGCCCGAGATGGCGGCCGCCCTGATCGCCTGCCTGCGGCTCGGCGCGATCGCGATGCCGCTGTCGGTGCTGTTCGGACCGGACGCGCTCGAATACCGGCTGCGCGACAGCGGCGCCTGCGCGGCGATCGCCGACCGCGCCGCGCTCGGCGCGCTGTCCGGCATCCGCGCGCAATGCCCGGCCCTGCACAAGGTGATCGCAGTGGATGCGGACGACGACGCCTTCGGTACGTTGCCGTGGAACGCGAACGCGACCGAGGACGTCCCCGACATCCCGCCGGCCGACACCCGCGCGAGCGATCCGGCGATCCTGATCTACACCAGCGGCACCACCGGCGCGCCGAAGGGCGC
>JBQCGO010000268.1:0-5892 GCA_051955575.1 Burkholderiaceae bacterium | reverse complement strand
GCGGATCTGGGGAATGGTGCAGGAAAGCGCCGCCGCGATCGCGCGCGCCGAGCCGCTGCTGCTGCCGCACGTCACCCGGATGGTGCTGACCCAGCCGTCGCTGGTCGATGCGCTGGCGGCGATGCTGGCGCACCGGCTCGCCTCGACCGACATGCCCGAGCCGATGCTGGTCGGGCTGATCCGCGAACTGTTCGCCGACGACGCCGGCATGGGCCAGGCGGTGGCCGCCGATTTCGAGGCGGTCAAGAGCCGCGATCCGGCCTGCCCGGACTACCTGCACGTGCTGCTCAACATGAAGGGTTTCCACGCGCTGCAGACGCACCGGCTGGCGCATGCGCTGTGGCAGCGCGAGCGCAAGCCGCTGGCGTTCTTCCTCGCCAACCTGGCGTCGCGGGTGCTGTCGATCGACATCCATCCGGCAGCGCGGATCGGCTCGGGCGTGATGTTCGACCACGGCACCGGCATCGTCATCGGCGAGACCACGGTGGTCGAGGACAACGTCTCGCTGCTGCAGAGCGTGACGCTGGGCGGCACCGGCAAGGAACACGGCGACCGCCATCCGAAGGTGCGCACCGGCGTGATGGTCGGCGCCGGCGCGAAGATCCTCGGCAACATCGAGATCGGTGCGATGAGCAAGGTCGCGGCCGGCAGCGTGGTGCTGCATCCGGTGCCGCCGTACTGCACGGTGGCCGGCGTGCCGGCGCGGGTGGTGCGCCGGATGCCCGGACACCAGTTCCCCTCGCACGAGATGGATCAGACGGTCTGAACCGGCTGCATCCGGAGAGCGACGTGCCGTCGCCTTCCGGTTCGGTGCGGTGCCGGCGCGAACGGTTCGCGGGGAGCCGATGACCATGGATTCCCGCATGCGCGGGAATGATCGGGCGAGGGACAGCGCGTCGAAGCGTCGTCGTCCCCGCGCACGCGGGAACCCGTTGGCAACAAGCGCAGCCACGCAATTCCCATCAGCGTCGCCGCCGCACGCGCGGAAAGCCGGATGACGCCAGAAACCATGCGGAACGCGGTCATGCGTCGTCCCCGCACACGCCGAGGCCCGTTGATGGTCCGGTGATCGCTACGGTGGAAGTGCTCGTCGTCCCCGCGCAAGCGGGGATCCATTTGCGTTTTCAGGATGCCTGCGCCGGGCGCGGACTCCCGCCCGTCGTCAAGGGGACGATGCGGGGCAGCGCCTGCCTACTTGCAGGTGCCGACGCTGCCCGGGCCGCAGCGGCGGCCGTCGGTCCAGGTCGCGCCCGTCAGTTGCGCGCCTTGCAGTTCCGTCTCGCGAAGGTTGGCATGCCAGAGGTCGGCGTACTGCAGGTTGGCGTTGTCCAAGTGCGCGTACTGGAGGTTGGCGCCCGCCAGGTGCGCCCGTTCCAGGTTGGCGCCGTTCAGGAACGCGTACTGCAGGTCGATGCTTTCGAGGTTCCCGCTCGGCATGACCGCGCCGACCAGGTTTGCGCTCGGCTTGGCGCAGCCGCGCCAGTCGACGAAGGCTTGCGGTTCGTCGTTGCAGCCGGCCCAGGCGTTGCAGGCCAGTACCAGCAGACCGAGCAGGAGCGGCTTCGTGATCGGGAATGCGGCGTCGTTCGTCCTGTTCTTCGTCTTGTTCTTCATGATTCTTCCCTCGCTGAAAGTCGAAAAGGCGGCGCGGCCGCCGGTCCCTATCCGCCGATTCCCCCCATGCGCGGCGCAGCCGGGGAGGCGGACGGCGAAGCGCTCGGCGACGTGGCGGCGGGCACGGCAAGCCCGTGCTTGGCGCAGCGGTAGATCTCGGCGAGCCGGTCGTTGAATCCGCCGATCTCGAACAGCTCGAGATAGCGTTCGCGCGCCGCATCGCCCATGCGCCGGCGCAGCGCCGGGTCGGCGACCAGGCGGCGCAGCGCCTCGGCCAGCGCGCCGGCGTCGCCCACCGGCACCAGACAGCCGCTCTCGCCGTCGATCACCGCATCGGCGATCGAGCCGACCGGGGTGGAGACGATCGGCAGGCCGAACGCCATGCCTTCCAGGATCGCCATCGGCAAGCCCTCGTTGCGCGACGGCAGCACCAGGATGTCGGCGCGCGCCAGCATCTCGCGCGCGCCCGCCTCGTTCATCCAGCCGTGGAACATCGCGCGCTTGCCGAGTCCCGCGTTGCCGGCCTCGGCGCGGTAGCGCTCGACCTCGCCGTTGCCGGCGAAGTCCGCATGCCAGTCGAGCGGCGCCAGGCGCGGATCGGCCAGCGCCGACAGCAGGGCGGGCACGCCCTTGCGCTCGCAGACCACGCCGAGGAACAGGATGCGGCAGCCGTCGCCGTGCGCCGGCCGCGGCGGCACTTGCGCCGGTCCGGGCACCGCGTTGTGCAGCACCGCGATGCGGCGCGGATCGACCTGCAGTTCGTCGCGCACGAAATCGCGCCAGTAATTGCCCAGCGCCACCACCACGTCGACCTTGCCCATCATCCGGCGCAGCCGTTGCAGGCGCGCCGGCGGCAGGCCGGCGCACCAGTCGGCGAAGTCGGCGCCGTGCAGGTGCAGCACCACCGGGATGCCGAACGCCTTGGCCAGGTGGACGATGATCCCCTTGCGCAGCACGGAAAGCCGCTCGGCCATGTGGATGTGCAGCACCGCGATGCGGCCGCGCAGCGCGTCGGCGAACAGCCGCAGCAGCGCGGCGGCGAAATAGAAGGGCATGCGCGCCCGCGAAGCCGGGCCGAAGGTATCGACCACCACCAGCGGCGCGCCCGGCTCGTCCCAGGTACGGTGGATGTACTCCACCATGCGGGCGATGCCGCCCTTGGCGCTCAGGCCGCCCGGCGTGACGAGATAGACGGCGCCGATCGGCCCGGCCGGCGGCGTCCCGGATTCACCACCTTGCTTCATGAGGTTCCTCGGACGGGATGGACAGAACCTGCCGAACGGGCGGAATACAGCTTGGCGCCGCGTCCGGCCGTCGTTCGCGCGGCTCTGCTCAAAGCTTGTCGTAGATTGCGTTCGGCACGTAGTAGCGGCGCTTGTTGAGCACCGTGCCGATGATGTTGGCCTGTACCGAGTACAGGTCGTCGATCAGTTTCTTGGCCACCGGGTCGCGCGTCTTTTCCGCTTCAAGCACGATCACCACGCCGTCGGCGTAGGAGGCGAGCAGGCGGCCGAGGTGCGACACCGACGGCGCCGGGCTGTCGATCACGATCTCGTCGAAATGCTCGTACAGCCGCTGCCACAGGCCATCCTCGATGCTGCCGGCGGCGTTCTCGCGCGAGAACGCGTCGTCCATCAGCACGGTCGCCACGAACGGCTGGTCGCCGGCCGGCCCGATGGCCTCGACGATGCTGGTACTGGACGCCATGTCGTCGATCAGGATGGTGTTGCCGCCCGCCTGCGGACCGCTGAGGCCATTACCGCCGAGGCCGGTGTCGTTGGTCAGCAGCAGCACCCGCCGGCGCAGCATCTGCGCCGCCGCCCGCGCATAGCCCCAGGCGATGCTGGTGGTGCCTTCGGAGACGCCGGGCGAGATGAACTCGACGATGCGCTTCTTGCGCCGCGCCAGCGCGTCGTCGACCCGGTACAGCAGGTCGACGATCTGTTCCCGGTATTCCTCGAACAGCCAGTCGCCGTTGTCGGCGCGGCTGCGGTTCTCGATGGTGGCGACCTTGCCCGACTTGCCGGAAAAGGTGTTCAGTAAATTCATTGCGACTCTCCAGAATGGGTATGGTCGGGTTCGGTCGGCATGCATTGCCGGCGGGCATGCAATGCCGCCGCGGCAGCTTCATGCTGCCGCATCATTGCGCCGGCATATTGATCTTTTGCAGATGCTCGGTGAACGCCGGGCCGGTTTCGGCATGTTTCAGGCCGATCGCGACCGACGCTTTCAGGTAGCCCAGCTTGGAGCCGCAGTCGTAGCGCTGGCCGGCGTAGCGATACGCCAGCACCGTCTGCGAGCGCATCAGCGCGGCGATGCCGTCGGTCAGCTGGATCTCGCCGCCGGCGCCTTCACCCACGTCTTCGAGATAGTCGAGCACCCGATTGTTCAAGATATAGCGGCCGACCACCGCCAGATTCGACGGCGCCTGGTCGGGAGCGGGCTTCTCGACCATGCCGTCGACCCGTTCGACGTCGCTTTCATAGGGGCTGACGCTGACGATACCGTACTGCTTGGTCTCGCTGCGCGGCACTTCCTGCACCGCGAGGATGCTCGACCCTTCGCGCTCGAACACTTCGACCATCTGCGCCAGCACCGGCTTCTGACCCGGCTCGACGTCCATGAAGTCGTCGGCCAGCAGCACCGCGAACGGTTCGTCGCCGACCACCGGCCGCGCGCACAGCACCGCGTGGCCGAGGCCGAGCGGCGCCGGCTGGCGGATGTAGATGCACTTGACGTGTTTCGGAATCACGTTCTGGACCAGCTCGAGCAGCTTGGTCTTGTGCGCCGCCTCGAGTTCGGATTCAAGCTCGTAGGCCTTGTCGAAGTGGTCCTCGATCGCGCGCTTGTTGCGGCCGGTGATGAAGATCATTTCGGTGATGCCGGCGGCGATCGCTTCCTCGACGGCGTATTGAATCAGCGGCTTGTCGACGATGGGCAGCATCTCCTTCGGCTGCGCCTTGGTGGCAGGGAGAAAGCGGCTGCCGAGACCGGCGACCGGAAACACGGCTTTGTTGACTTTTTTCATCCTGGAAATTCGGGTTCAAGAGAACGTTGAATGCGGCGGACCCGGGGTCCGGCGCCTGACTGGCCGAAGCGGCCGACGCGGCATTGCCGTGACGAAAGGGAGTTTAGATTTCCGGTGGCGTTGCGGTATTGATCATGGTCAACGATGCCTGCCACGGTGGCGGATGCGTCCGGCGCGAGGCGGGCAGGACGGGGAAGCGGGGAAGGGAAAGCGGGGAAGGGGAAGCGATTCAGGCGGAAATGACAAAACCCGATCCGTCATTCCCGCGCAGGCGGGAATCCATCTTCGGTTTCCGGAAAGCGGCGCGGCGAAACGCGATGATCGATGGATCCCCGCGTTCGCGGGGATGACGGCATCGTGGAGAGGGAACGATCGCTTGCTGAAAGATCCTGCTTTCGTGGGAATGCTGCCGGCTGCGGGCGGATGCGGGGGCCGGCGCGTGCGTTCAGCGCGCCGGCGCGAGGTAGGGCTTGCGCCAGACGGTGCCGGTGATCGACACCGGCACCGTGTTGCGGCGGGTGTACTGGGCCAGCGTGCCGTCGTTCTGCGGGTTGTAGGCGACGTTGCCGCTGACCGAAACCGGACCGCCGCCGCTGCAGTCCGTGACCTGCACCGCGACGTGGGCACCGGTGTTGGCCGTGCCGGCCGCACCGTCGCTGTACAGCACATTGCCGGTCGCCGTCACGTCGGCGCTGAACGTGATGCCGATCTCGCCCGGGCGCCACGAACCTTCGTCCGGATCGAGGTTGTTCAGGTAAACGGTGTTCGACTGGATGTCGACCGCGTTGCTGTAATAGATGGCGATCCCGCGACCGCCGTTGCGGAACACGACGTTGTTGCGGATCAGCGTGCGGCCGCGGTACGCGTTGCCGTCGGTCTGGCTGCGGCGGTTGTCGTCGATGATGATGCCGCTGCCGTCGGAGTTGGTGCACGGCGCGCTGCAGCCCGGCGACGGCGTGTTGGTGTTGCCCCAGACCACGTTGTTCTCGATCCGCATCTTCACGCCGGTGTTGCTGTCGACATCCAGGTTCTCGTGGTTCGAGATGCCGCTGCAGAACACGTGGTTCCAGGTGTCCTTCGAATTGTCGGCGACGCGGTTGCCGCTGATCGTCACGTAGTCGGAGCCGTAGGCCTGGATGCCGGCGCAGCCCGAGTCGTGCGCGTAGTTGCCGGTGATGTTGACGTGGTGGCTGCGGGCCAGGTAGATCGCCGACCAGCCCGAGTTGTTGCCGTGGCCCGGTGCCGTGATG
>JBQCGO010000267.1:0-13417 GCA_051955575.1 Burkholderiaceae bacterium | reverse complement strand
GGCTGTTCCGCCGGCGCGATGTCGAGGTTGACCACCACCGCTTCGTTGTCGCTGCGCACCAGCACGCATTCGAGCGGCTCGGTGGTACTGGCGTTGATTTCCTGGTGCGGGACGTAGGGCGGCACGTAGATGAAGTCGCCCGGCCCCGCCTCGGCGGTGAATTCGAGCTGCTCGCCCCAGCGCATGCGCGCCTTGCCGCGCACCACGTAGATCACGCTTTCCAGCGCGCCGTGATGGTGCGCGCCGGTCTTCGCGTTCGGATGGATCGTGACGGTGCCGGCCCACAGTTTCTGCGCGCCGACGCGCGCCAGATTGATTGCCGCCGCGCGGTGCATGCCGGGCGTCTGCGCGGTGTTGACGTCAAGCCGGTCGCCGGGCACGACGCGCACGCCGTCCTCGCGCCATTTGCCGGCATTCTCGTCGCTTGCCATGTCGTCTCCTGTCATCGGTGATGGGTGATGGAAATCGCGTAAACCCTGCAGGCCGATGATAACGCCGGCCGCTTCAGCCGCGCGGGCTTGCGTCCGTTCGCGCCCCGTTTGCCCACGTTTGCGCTCGCTCAGCAAATGCTTCACGAGACTGCCTAGAATCGTGTCACAAGCAGCGCGCATCGTGCCGATCGTATGATGTGCGCTTCGATTTTTCCAAAGACCGCCGATGAACCCATTCCTCGGGCGCACCAGCGCCCTGCTGCCGGCGCTGGCGCTCGCCGCCTGTGCCGCCTGGGGTCCCGACGCCGTGCATCCCGGCGAGACCGAAGCCGAGGTCGTCGCCCGGCTCGGGCCGCCGACCGCGCGCTACGCCGACGGCGCGGACCATCTGCTCGAATACCGGCACGGCCGCTTCGGCCAGACCACCTGGATGGCGCGCATCGGTCCCGACGGCCGCCTGGTGTCCTACGACCAGGTACTGACGCTGGAACACTTCGCCGACATCAGGGTCGGCAAGGACAACAAGCAGGACGTGCTGCGCAAGATCGGCGCGCCGAGCGAAAAGACGGTCTACGGCTTCCCCGGCCTGGAAACCTGGAATTACCCGTACAAGGAACGCGACGTCTGGGACTCGCTGATGTCGATCTACTTCGACCGCAACGGCGTCGTGGCGGGAATGGAAAACGGCCCGGATCCGCTGCTCGATCCGGCCCTGCGGACCTGGGATTAGGACATATCTCCCATACCGAACAAGGCAACTTTTCATGCAATTCACATTCGAAATCAAGATCGAGGCTGCTTCCGCAGCCGACGCGCTGGAAACCCTGAAGCAGGGCATCGGCTCGATGATCGAGAAGTCGGGACTGGCCGGCGGCCAGGCGCTCGGCGTACTGTACGACTCGCAGTTGTCCGAAGGCTGGGAACGCGAGCCGGTGGTCATCACGGCGATGCTCGGCGCCGACAGTTAGGGTTCGCCGGCTCGGCCACGGAATCGGCGTCCCGGCATGGCGGCGCCGCACGGATTGCCGTTGATAAATTGGTCTGGTTTTCACCACAACCGCGCATGGATTCGGTTGTTCGAAACCAATAATCTTCGGTCAACGGCGGGAAGTGCGATAGCCTAGCGATACTATCGTTTTCTTGGTGGTCGAACATGATGAACAGCGAACTGATTTCCGCACTGGCCGACGGCGAAGTCGACGGCGCCGACCTGCCGGCCGCGCTCGCGGCGGCTGCCGATGCGTCCGGCCAGGCGACGTGGGGTCTCTATCACGGTATCGGCGACGCGCTGCGCGCGCCGGAACTGGCCGAGGTTCTCAGCGACGATTTCGCGATCCGTTTCGCAGCGCGATTCGATGCCGAGCCGGCGCTGACGATGCCCCCGGAAACCGGCGTGCAGCGCGCGCTGGCCGCCGTGACCCTGCCGGCCAGGGCACTCGCCGCGCACCTCGGGAGCACGGCGTCGATGAAATCGGTCGGCCGCTTCCTGCACCTGTCGTAACGCATGCGTTCCCGCCGGGCGTCGATGCCCGGCGGCTGAGCGGCGTTTCCCGCGCCCCGCCGCGCCGCTTTTTCCCCGCCGCTGCATCTACCGTTGCCCCTGCCGTTGCCCCTTCGTTTTCCTGCTTCCCGCCCCGCTTCCCGCCCCGCTTCCCGTTCTGTTCCCGGCCCTTTTCTCGCTCCATTTCCCCGCGTCTCATCCTTCCGCATGCCGCTCGCGCACCGCTGTTGCGTAAGCGCCGCGTTTCCGGCTTGCATGATGCACGTCAACAAGACGTGAACTGACGGCAACTACACTCGTCGCAAGCTTTCGACGAGACGCCGCCGATGACTCTTTCGCTCCCGCCCGCCCGCTCGCGCCGGGCATCGCCGCCGCACTGTGCCGCTGCGCGCACGGTTCTGCGCGGCACGCCGTCGGCGTTTGCCTTGGCGTCGGCCATGGTGTTGGCCATGGTGTTGATTTTGGCGACATCGCCTGCGCTCGCGCAGGCGGTCGATTCCCTGAATCTGCCGGCGCTCGGCGCGGCCGATCCGCGTCCGGCAAACGCCGGCACGGCAGCGCCCGCTCCGCTCGGCGGCGGTTTGCGCCCGCCGGCGAAATACCTGCTGCCGGCATTCGAGATCGTCGGCTTCGACGTGCTGCTCAACCGCTTCGACAACGCCTTCGTCGGCTCAGACTGGCACGTCACAGCCGGATCGGTCCGGCGCAACCTGCACAGCGGCTGGGTCGAGGACAGCGACCCGTTCCGCACCAACGAGCTCGGCCATCCGTACCAGGGCTCGGTCTACCACACGCTGGCGCGCTCGACCGGCCTCGGCTACTGGACGTCGGCCGCCTATACCTTCGCCGGCAGCGCATTCTGGGAGATCGCCGGCGAAACCACGCGGCCGTCGCGCAACGATCAGGTCGCCAGCGGCATCGCCGGCAGCTTCCTCGGCGAGGCGCTGTACCGGATGTCGCACCTGCTGCTGGAACGCGGCGGCTTCCTGTCGCCCGGCTGGCGCGAAACCGCCGCCGCGGCGATCTCGCCGGGCACCGGCTTCAACCGGCTGGCCTTCGACAAGCGGCTCGACGCCGACTTCTCCAGCCGCAACGCCGCGATCTTCAGCCGCTTCCGGGCCGGCCTGCTCGGCACCGTGCAGAACCAGCCCGGCCCCACCACGTCGGTGCAGCGCAATCTCGCGGCGATCGACTATTCGCTCGACTACGGCCTGCCCGGCAAGGACGGCTATGCCTATGCCCGGCCGTTCGACTACTTCAGCTTCGAGGTCACCGGCACCAGCGCCAGCGGCGTCGAGACGCTGACCGACCGCGGCCTGCTGATCGGCACCGACTACGCGCTTGGCGACGACTATCGGGGCATCTGGGGGCTGTACGGCAGCTACGACTACCTGTCGCCGCAACTGTTCCGCCTCGCCAGCACCGCGCTGTCGCTCGGCACCACCGCGCAGTGGAACCTCACGCCGGCGCTGGCGCTGCAGGGCACCGGCCTGGTCGGCGTCGGCTACAGCGCCACCGGCGTGGTCCACAGCGGGCCGAACCCGGACTTCAACTACGGGCTGGCGCCGCAGGCAATGCTGTCGCTGAAGCTGATCGGCGGCAACCGCTTCGCGCTCGACCTCGGCGCGCGCGAGTATTTCGTCAGCCGGATCGGCGCGCCGGAAGGCGGCGGCCGCGACAACATCGTGCGCGCGGACGCGTCGCTGACGGTGCGGCTGGTTCGGCACCATGCGATCGCGGTGAAATACGTGCTGACCCGGCGCGACGCATCCTCGCCGGCGACCGGCGACGTGACCCAGCAGCGCGGCACGATCGGCGTCTACTACACCTGGATCAACGACGAGGGGTTCGGCGCGGTGGGGTGGTGAAGCAGGTTACTGATCGAGGCGGAAACCTACCTTCAGCGTGACCTGGAAATGCGCGACCTTGCCGTCGCGCACGTGACCGCGGGTTTCCAGCACCTCGAACCATTCGACGAGGCGTACCGTCTTCGAGGCTTTTTCGATCGCGCCGCGGATGGCGTCGTCGATGCTGGTTTCGGACGAGCCGACGAGTTCGATCATCTTGTAGGTATGGTCCGGCATGGCGGCTCCGCAGTCGTGGATGTTCTGCGTTGACTGCAAGCGGCGCGATGAGTTTCGGAAGCTTATTTCGAAAGCTTATTTCGGAAGCCGGTTTCGGAAACCTGCTCGGGAAGCATGCTGCCTACACGGCGATCTTGCCGCGCAGCAGCTTGGTCTCGCCGCGGCGGGTCTTCGACTCGACCCGCCGGCGCCGCGAGGCCAGGGTCGGCGCGGTCGGCCGGCGCGCGCGGGGCGGCGTCGCCACCGCGTCGACCAGTTCGTGCAGCCGGCGCACCGCTTCCTCGCGGTTCCGTTCCAGGCTGCGGTGGGTCTGCGCCTTGATCACCACCACGCCGTCGCGCGTGACCCGCTGGTCCGACAGCGCCAGCAGCCGCGCCTTGACCGCGTCCGGCAGCGAGGAGGCGCGCACGTCGAAGCGCAGGTGCACCGCGTTCGACACCTTGTTCACGTTCTGGCCGCCCGCGCCCTGCGCGCGTACCGCGCTGATCTCGATCTCCTCGTCGGGAATCGCCAGCGGCTTCATCAGTACAGCACCCGGCAGCGCACCGTGCCCTCGATCGCGCACAGCGCGTCCAGGCCGGCGTGACTGGCCGCGCTGTCGACGTCGATCACCACGTAGCCGACCTCGGCGTTGGTGCGCAGGTATTGCGCGGCGATGTTGATGCCGGCTTCGGAAAATCGTTCGTTGATCTGCGCGAGCACCCCCGGCACATTGCGGTGGATGTGCAGCAGCCGCGAGCGGCCGGCGTGGCCGGGCAGCGAGACTTCGGGGAAGTTCACCGCCGAGACGGTCGAGCCGTTGTCGCTGTAGCGCACCAGCTTGGCCGCGACCTCGCCGCCGATGTTCATCTGCGCTTCCGAGGTCGAGCCGCCGATGTGCGGCGTCAAAATAACGTTGTCGAAGCGGGTCAACGGCGAGACGAAGGCCGCATCGTTGCCGGCCGGCTCGGTCGGGAACACGTCGATCGCCGCGCCGCGCAGGCGGCCGGCGTCCAGCGCCGCGGCCAGCGCGTCGATGTCGACCACGTTGCCGCGCGAGGCGTTGATCAGGTGGCTGCCCGGCTTCATCTTCGCCAGTTGCGGGGCGCCGATCATGCCGGCGGTTTCCGGCGTCTGCGGCACGTGCAGGCTGACCACGTCGGACGCGGCCAGCAGCGCGTCGAGCGACGGCAGCTGGCGCGCGTTGCCCAGTGCCAGCTTGGCCTCGATGTCGTGGAACACCACCTGCATGCCGAGCTGCTCGGCCAGCACGCCGATCTGGGTACCGATGTGGCCGTAGCCGACGATGCCCAGCGTCTTGCCGCGCACCTCGTGCGAATGCGCGGCGCTCTTCATCCAGCCGCCTCGGTGCAGCAAGGCATTCTTTTCCGGGATGCCGCGCATCAGCAGGATCAGTTCGGCCAGCACCAGCTCGGCCACGCTGCGCGTGTTCGAGAACGGCGCGTTGAACACCGGGATGCCGAGCCGCATCGCGGTCGTCAGGTCGACCTGGTTGGTGCCGATGCAGAAGCAGCCGACCGCGGTCAGCTTCGGCGCCTGCTTCAGTACCTCGGCGGTGAGCTGGGTGCGCGAGCGGATGCCGAGGAAATGCGCGTCGCGGATCGCATCGATCAGTTCCTGCCCGGCCAACGCCTTCGCCGACGTCACGACCTGGGTGTAGCCGTCCCGGTTCAGAACCTCGACCGCCGAGGGATGGATGCCCTCCAGCAGCACGAACTTCAGCTTTTCCTTCGGGATGGACAGCGGCTGATCGGACATGAAGAGCTCCTTCGGAAACGGGACGATGCGGGGAACGATACGGCAGCGGGCGCTGCCCAAAAAATGCGCCGCGCCAGTATGCCAGTGCTCATGGTATGAGACCCGAAGCGGCGCGGATGGGTTTCCCGCTGGAGCGCCGGCGCGCTGACCGATGGCGACCGATGGACGATCCGTACGATCTGCAACGCTTCCTCGACGCCCAGGCGCCGGTCTACGCCCGCGCGCTCGCCGAACTGCGCGCCGGCCGCAAGCGCAGCCACTGGATGTGGTTCGTGTTTCCGCAACTCGCCGGACTCGGCCGCAGCGAGATCGCACGCCGCTACGCCATCGGCTCGCTGGCCGAGGCCGCCGCCTACGCGGCGCATCCGGTTCTCGGCCACCGGCTGTGCGATTGCTGCCGCGCGGTGCTGGCGCTGGACGGGCGTTCGGCCTTCGCGATCTTCGGGCAGCCCGACGACCTGAAATTCCGCTCGTCGCTGACGCTGTTCGCGCACGCGGCGCCCGATCCGCTGTTCCACCGCTGCCTGCAAAAGTATTTCGACGACCGGCCGGACGAACTCACGCTCGCGCTGCTCGGTTCGTCCTAGGCCCTAGCGCGCCTGGAATCCTTCAGCGCTCCAGGTTCCCGACACGGGTAGCGGCGCAGCGCTCCAGTCGCCGTCGCGCAGCCGGGCTTCGAACGCGTCCGCATCCATCGGCGTGCCGAACAGGAAGCCCTGCGCCACCGGACAGTCGTGCGCCTTCAGATAGGCCAGTTGCTCGACCGTCTCCACGCCTTCGGCGACCACCTGCACGTTGAGGTTGCGGGCCAAGCCGATGATCGCCGCGACGATCGCCTTGTCGTGGCGCTGGTGCGGCAGGTTGCGGATCAGCGACTCGTCGAGCTTGATGACGTCGATCGGGAAATGCTTCAGGTAGGACAGCGCCGAGAAGCCGGTGCCGAAATCGTCCACGCTGATCAGCGCGCCGAGTTCCTTGATGCGCCGGAGGATTTCGATGTTGACGTCGTTGGCCGCCATCAGCAGCCCTTCGGTGACTTCCATCTCCAGGTAGCCGGCGGCCAGCCCGGTCCTTTCCAGGATGCGGCGCACCGAATCCATGAACGCCGGCGCGAGGAACTGCCGCGGCGAGAAATTCACCGCCACCTTGAACGCCGGCAGTCCGAGCGTCTGCCACGCCCTGATCTGCCGGCACGCGGTCTCCAGGATCCATTCGCCGAGCGGGTTGATCAGGCCGGTCTCCTCGGCCACCGCGATCAGGCTGCCGGTACTGATGCCGCCCAGCACCGGGTTGCTGGTGCGCAGCAGGACTTCGGCGCCCGACAGCCGCCCGGTCTCGAGCTCGACCTGCGGCTGGTAGAACAGTTCGAATTCGCCGTTCTCGATCGCGCTGCGCAGGCTGTCCTCGTGACTCTTGCGGCGCTGCGCCTCGACGAACATGCTCTCGGTGAATACCTGATAGCTGTTGCGGCCGGACGATTTGGCCCGGTACATCGCGATGTCGGCGCGCTGCAGCAGTTCGCCGGCGTCGCGGCCGTTCAGCGGATAGATGGTCACGCCGATGCTGGTGCTGGTGCGCACCGGCTGGCCGTTGAGCGAGAACGGCCGGGTCAGTTCGCGGATGATCTTCTCGGCCAGCGCGCGCACGCTGTCCAGGCCGGCCACGCGCGTCTGGATGATGACGAACTCGTCGCCGCCCAGCCGCGCGACGGTATCGGTCTCGCGCACGCAGTCGCCCAGCCGCTTGGCCACCTCGACCAGCAGCAGATCGCCGACGGGATGGCCGAGGATGTCGTTGACCGACTTGAAGCGGTCCAGGTCGAGCAGCAGCAGCGCGACCTGGTTGCCGTCGCGGTCGGCGCCGGCCAGCGCCTCCTGCAGCCGCTCGTGGAAATTGGAGCGGTTCGCCAGTCCTGTCAGCGGATCGTGGTTGGCGAGGAAGTAGTTGTTCTCGTGCGCGATGCGGCGCTCGGTGCTGTCGCGCATGATCTTCGAGAAGCCGAGCAGGCCGCGCTCCTCGCTGCGGATCGCGGTGATCGCGCCGGACGAATAGAAGCGCCGCCCGTCGCGCCGCACCAGCCAGCGGTCGTCGCTGCAGCTGCCTTCGCGGATCGCGTGCTCGATCCGGGTCGCCGGCACGCCGGCGGCGCGGTCCTCGTCCGAGAACAGCATGGCGTAATGACGGCCGAGCACCTCCTCTTCCGCATAACCGAGGATGCGGCGCGCGGCCTGGTTCCAGGTGCGGATCATGCCCGCGGTGTCGAGCGTGACCACGGCGTATTCCTGCAGCGCGTCGACCAGCAGCCGGAAGTGAGTCTCGGTCTGTTGCAGCGTGCGCTCGGCCTCGATGCGCTTCCTGCGGTCGATCGCCTCGCGCAGCGCCCGTTCGACCGTCTGCGGCAGGCGCGCGATGCGCTGCTTGAGCACGTAGTCGGTGGCGCCGCACTTCAGCATGTCGATCGCGTTTTCCTCGCCGAGCACGCCGGAAACGATGATGAACGGCGTGTCCGGCCGCAGGCGCTGCGCGATCGTCAGCGCCTCGCCGCCGGAAAACGACGGCAGGTGGAAGTCCGAAATGATCAGATCGAACGCGCTGTGCCCCAGTTGCGCGGTGAATTCGTCCTCGCCGTCGACCCGCGTCACGCAGCACTGCCAGCCTTCGCCCTCCAGCGCCGAGATCGTCAGCTCGGCGTCCATCGGGTCGTCCTCGACGAGCAGGATTTTCAGCATGCTGGCGTTCGGTTCTGTGGTCATGCAGGGTCCGGTAATGGGAAGGTTGGGTGTCGGTCAGGCCCGCCGGCCGGCGCGCACCGAGCCCGGCGGCGGCTCGTTCAGCACGGCCCAGAACACGCCGAGCTCGGAAATCGCCTTGACGAATTCGTGGAACTCGACCGGCTTGACCACGTAGGCGTTGACCCCTCTTTCGTAGCTGCGCAGCAGGTCCTGCTCTTCCTTCGACGAGGTCAGCATCACCACCGGAATGCTCTTCAGGGTGGCGTCGGCGCGGATCGCGGCCAGGACTTCCAGGCCGTCCACCTTGGGCAGCTTCAGGTCCAGCAGGATCACTGCGGGGTTGCCGCTGGTGCGCTCGGCGAAGCCGTCGCGGCAGAACAGGTAGTCGAGCGCTTCGGCGCCGTCGCGCATGACGATCACGTCGTTGGCGAGCTGACTGCGTTCGAGCGCGATCAGCGCCAGTTCCAGGTCCTTCGGATTGTCTTCGACCAGCAATATCGGCTTAAGCATGCCCCTGTCCTCCTGCCTCCGGTAATTGTCGTGGAATCGCGAAGGAGAACGTCGCTCCTTCGTTCGGCACGCCGGATGCCCAGACCCGGCCGCCGTGCCGCTCGACAATTCTACGCACGTTGGCCAGACCGATGCCGGTGCCCTCGAACTCTTCCATCCGGTGCAGCCGCTGGAACACGCCGAACAGCTTCTGCACGTACTTCATGTTGAAGCCGACGCCGTTGTCGGCGACGTGCACCGCGGTCTCCGCGTCGTCCTGTTCGGCATGGACGCGGATGCGCGCGACCGGCGCGTTGCGACTGTACTTGACCGCGTTCGACAACAGGTTCTGGACCGCCAGTTGCAGGAACACCGGGTCGCCCAGGAGCGGCGGCAGCGGGTCGATTTCCCAGCGCACGTCGCGTCCGGCGGTCTCCTGCGCCAGGCCGGCGATGGTGTTGCGCACGATCTCGTTCAGGTCGACCTGGCGCGGCCGCAGCGCGGCGCGGCCCATCTGCGAAAAGCTCAGCAGATCGTCGACCAGCTTGCCGGCGAAACGCGCCGATTCGATGATGTTCTTCAGGAAGCGGTTGCCGCGCTCGGTCAGGCTCGCGCCCTCGTACTGCGACAGCAGGTCGGTGTAGCCGACGATGTGGCGCAGCGGCGCGCGTAGGTCGTGCGACACCGAGTACGAGAACGCTTCCAGCTCCTTGTTGGCGCGACCGAGTTCCTCGGCCAGCTCGGCCATTTCCTCGGCCCGACGCAGCACCACGCCGAGCAGCGCGGCGCGGAACTCCAGCGCGATCTCGATCTCGCTCGGGCGCCAGGGCAGCGAGGTGCCGGTGACGATCTCGCGCCAGGTGTCGAAACTGCTGCGCGGGGTCAGCCGCGCAGCCGGCGCGGCGTCGGCAGCGGTCTTCACGTGCGGGTTGCCGGCCCACTCGATGGTGCGTACCACCTCAGGCCGGAACCAGATCAGGTAGTGGCGATGAATCTTGGAGATCGGCAGCGCCAGCACGCCGCTGGCGATGGCGCGCACGGCCGCGGCCTGCGCATAGTGCAGCGTCAGCGCGTCGGTATGGAACGCGTCGCCGTGCGCGTTCTCGGCCAGCCATTGCACCAGTTGCGCGATCCATTCCTCGTCCGGCGCCTCGCCGATACGCACGATGCGTCCCTCGAACACCAGCGCCGCGCCGGTGGCGTTGGCGAAACGCAGCAGATCGGCCGAACTGTCGAGCAGGTTGGCGACGACATCCGGGCCGCGGCTGAGCGTGGCCAGCATCGTCACCAGCAGCCGGCGCAGTTCCAGCCGGTGGATCGATTCGGCGTTTTGCTCGCGCGCCTCGATCTGCAGCGACAGGATCTGCCCGAGCTGTTCACAGACGGTGCGCACGCCGAGCGGCACGTGGCGCGGGTCGCGGTCGTGGCAGGAAAGCAGGCCCCACAAGCGGTTGTTGACGATCAGCGAGATCGACATCGACGCGTGCGTGCCCATGTTCTTCATGTATTGCACGTGGACCGGCGAGACGCTGCGCAGGAAGGCGAAGGTCAGGTCGGTCGGCGCGCCGGTCAGCGGGTTGCACGAGGGCACCAGCGGCGACGGCGCGTACTCGGCGTCGGCGATCAGGCGGATCGGATTGGCGAGGTAGAGAGCGCGCGCCTGCGCCGGGATGTCCGACGCCGGGAAGCAGTGGTGCAGGTAGGCGGGATAGCCGTCGGCCAGCGATTCGGCGATCACCTGCCCGTGGTACTGGTGGTCGAAGCGGTACACCAGCACCCGGCCGAAGCCGGTCAGCTCGCGGATTTCGCGCGCGGCCAGGTCGCTCATCGCCGCGATGCCGTCCTCGTCGCGCAGCTTCGCGCCGAAGTTGCGCACGCGCGGCCAGGTCAGCCGGAAATCGATGCCGCCGCGATCCGGCGTCGGCTCGAATTCGAGAATCGTCAGTCCGTCGCGGGTGTGCACGGTAGTGTCGAACGCGCCGCCCGACGGCAGCGCGAAAGTGCCGATGTAGAACGGCCGCGTCTCGCGGTCGGTCCGGTCCAGCATCAGCGTCAACTGCTGCGCGTTGTCCGCGCCGAGGATGTCCGGCAACGCGGCCCCGAGCACTTCCTCCAGCGGGCGACCGAGAAAATCGGCGACATTGCCGCTGGCCTGGACGATGCGCTCGTCCGGCATGGCCGCCGCCAGCAGGAAGCCGTACGGCTGGATGCTGCCCGGGATGTGGATCGGCTCGCGCGCGCACAGGCCGGCGTCGGCGGCGAGCGAACCGTCCCGGTCGGGCAGATCGGCAATACCGGACATTTCGGACAGTTCGGACGTTTCAGCCATGGCCCGCCTCCACCGCCTCGGGCGCGAACCACCGATGCAGGCAGTCGAAGGTCTGCGCGGCCGCGTCGATCACCTCGTCGTGCTCGGCCGGCGGCGCAGCCGAGGTCATCCGTTCGAGGAAGGCGTTCCACATCCGGCCGGTCTCGGTGCCGTAGCCGGTGAAATAGCGGCAGCCGCCGTCGGCATCCAGACCGAGCCGGCCGGCGACGTGCGAGGCGATGAACTTGGCGCCGAGCGACGAACCCTCGACGACGTAGGCGGAGCCCAGCATGCGCGCGACGCTCGACAACGCCGGCAGATCGGCGCATGCGGCCGGCATCGGCGCGGCGCCGCCGCGCAGGAAGGCGATGTCCCGCTCCAGCCACTCGGACTTGAAGCGCGCGGCGAACAGTCCCGCCAGCGGCGCCGGCATAGCCGCGCGCATCGCGTTTTCCCAGGGCGAGATGAAGCCGTGGAAACGATCGAGGGAAGCCATATAGTGTTCGAGCGTCAGGTCCGGGCGCATGATGTCGACCGCCGTTTCGAGTCGGCGGTGGGCATGCGCGGTGGCGCTCTTGAGTCGTGCCGCCAGCGTCACGGCCGGAAAGGCGCGATGCAGGGCGCGATGCGGTGAATGTTGATCACGAGAATTCCCGGAAGTTACGGAGCCTGCCTTCCCTCGTTCCGGGCGCCGTGCATCACAACGATGCGCGACGCCGGAAAAGGTTCCCCCGCAACACGGGAACGAAGGCCGCCGATGGGCATGCAATCGATGCCGCGGCGCTTGTTCGCTTGTTCGCGGCCCGCCCCGGGATTCTGCGGTCCGGTCGGCGGCGGATGGCAAAGGCGCAATTCTAGAGATCGAATTATCGGCGCGCAATACGACCGGCCGTTGACGTTCATCAACGGTCCGCGACGCGCCGCCGCCGTTGCGCTCCGCGCCGGAAAAAACATGCCAGCGGGAAACGGCGAGGCGCAGTTCAGGGATAGAACACCGGCTTTCCCGGAAGGTCCGGCAGCGGGATCCGCTCCGCATCGTTCGGCACCGGAGCGAAGCGGTTGTGCTGCCAATCCTCCTTCGCCTGTTCGAGCCGCTCGGCCGAACTCGACACGAAGTTCCACAGCACCGCGCGCGGTCCGTCCATCGGCTCGCCGCCGAGCAGCATCAGCCGTAGCGGCGCGGCGCCGGCCGCCAGCGGCAGCGTCACGCCGGGCCTGACGACCAGCAGCGTGCCCGCGTCGAAAACGCCGTCGCGGCCGAGGTCGAGCCGGCCGTCGACCACGTACACCGCCCGTTCCTGGTGTTCCGGCGGCAGCGCCAGCGTCGCGCCCGGCTGCAGCCGGACGTCGGCATAGAACATGTCGGACAGCACCGGCGCCGGCGCACGGCGGCCGAACAGGCTGCCCGCGATCACCCGCGCCGAGACGCCCTCGCCTTCCTCGACCGGCAGCGCACCCGCGTCGAAGTGCGCGAAGTCCGGCGCGGCTTCCTCGTGGGCGCGCGGCAGCGCCATCCAGCACTGCAGTCCGGCCAGCGACGAGCGATGCTCGCGCAGCGGCGCCGGCGTGCGCTCGGAATGCACGATGCCGCGCCCGGCCGTCATCCAGTTCACCTCGCCGGGCCGGATCGGCTGCACCGTGCCGAGGCTGTCGCGATGCATGATCTCGCCGGCGAACAGGTAGGTCACGGTCGACAGGCCGATGTGCGGATGCGGCCGCACATCCACGTTGCGTGGGATGCCGGCCGGAAAGTCGATCGGTCCCATGTGGTCGAAGAAAATGAACGGGCCGACCATGCGGCGCGCGGCGACCGGCAGCACCCGGCCGACCTCGAAGCCGTCGCCGAGGTCGCGCGTGCGCGGCACCACGACGGTTTCCAGCATGCTCGCTTCCTCCGCCTCTCCTTGTCCTTCCAGGGCCGTTTCCTCACCTTTCCTCGGATTGCCCGCATCCGCGTGGAGTGCGGTTCTTTGCGATGGTTCATCGCGGTATGATGAAAAAAGAAATGGGCAATCGGCGCGCGGCGCCGATATTTTTTCGCTGCGGCAATGTGCGCCGACGCAGTCGGCAAATCCGGCACAAGCGCACCGCAGTCTCGTCGTCAAGGAGAGTGG
>JBQCGO010000266.1:0-2562 GCA_051955575.1 Burkholderiaceae bacterium | reverse complement strand
AGCCGTCGCGGTTGTGTCGCGACCGGGGCGTTTGTGATCTGTTTGGCGGGCGATTGGGGTGGAGCGCCGGGGCGCGGGCGCCGGGGTCCGCTGCGCCGACCGTTTCGGAAGCGTCGTGCCGCTGCGGCACGTCAGGCCAGCAGGCAGGCCAGCGCCGCGCTGGCGGTTTCGCCGATGCCGGCGAGGAAATCGGTCGCCATGTCGTCGGCGAAGCGGCCGGGATCAGGCGAGCCGAGTACCAGGAGGCCGAACGCGGCGGGCGAGGCGCCGACGCGCAGCGGCACCAGCGCGACCGATTGGACCGACGCGGGATCGTCGAGCAAGCCCGCCGCCTCGAACTCGTTGTTGCGGCCGCAGAACGGCGCGGACAGTCCGGCGGCGAACAGTTGTGCATCGTCCGACACCGGCGCGGCAAACCATGTGTGCGAGAACTCGTCGGCCACGCCCCACAGCCGCAGCGTGGCCTGCGGCACCGAGAAGATCGTGCGCAGGCCGTCGGCCAGCACGTGCGGCAGGTCGACGTCGTTGCGCGCCAGCAGCAGCGCGCGCGTCCAGTCGCGGAACTTGTCGCTGATCGCTTCGTTCTCCTGGCCGATGCGCAGGAATTCGGCCAGCCGGAGCTCGAGCTGGCGGAATTTTTCGCGCATCACTTCCATCTGCCGTTCCTGCAGCGACACCGCGCGCCCGGTCAGCGGGCTGGTCAGCTGGATGTGGCCGAGCAGCGCGGCGTGCTCCTCGAAGAAATGCGGGTTGTCGAGCAGGTATTGGACAACGGTTTCGGAATCGAGCGGAGCGGTCATGGAATCGATGGGAAGGATGGCAGGCGGGCCGGCGGGCCGGCGGGCCGGCGGGCAGGCGCGTGGCGCCGACGCGTGATTCTACCCGAGGGAAGGACCGCGGCGACGCGGGGCCGGCGTTTGTGCGACGCGCGCAACCATCCGGCGGGCCGCAAGAAAAAAGGCGTCCGTGGACGCCTTTGCCTGACAAGGGCCGATCTTCAGAACCGGTGCCGGATGCCGAACTGCAGCGCGTCGCCGTCGACGCCCGGACCCGAGGTCGCGCCGCCGGTATAGCCGGCGCCGCCGAGCGCGTACTGCGCATTGCGCTCGTTGGCGATGTGCGCGCCGAACACATAGAGATCGGTACGCTTCGACAGGCTGTAGTCGTAGCCGAGGCCGTACAGCGTCGCGTCGTTGTTCGATGCCAGCCGATCGTTGACGCGGCTGATGCCGGCCATCACGCGGCCGCTGCCGATCGCGTAGTGCGCGCCGATCGTGAAGCTGTCGGCGTCGAGGCGGGCGTTGTTGGCGACGATGGCGGTCAACGCGTTGCCGAGCGTGGCCGAGCCGGTCGCGGCGGTCAGTTGCGGCGAAAGCAGCGGCACCAGCACCGAGTGGTCGTTCTGCATCCGCAGGTAGCCGAGAAAGAATTTGGCCGGACCGAGCGCATAGGAGCCGCCGGCGATCGTCGAGCGCAGCGAGCGGTTGCCGTTCTGGTCTTCTTCCTGGTTGTAGCCGACGCCGACGTTGAAACCGTTGGCCTTGTAGCGCAGGTTGGCGCCGTAGGCGTGCTTGGAAAGGCCGGTCGAACCGGTGTCTTCGAGGGCGCCCATCACCGCCGCGCCGACGCCGTTCGGCAGTTCGATCCGGTATTGCACTGCATTGCTGTAGCGGATCGCGATGCCCGGCGTGATGAATCCGCCGGCGCCGCCGGTGATGTTGCCCCAGCCGGCCGCGGTGCCGGCTTCGAACGGGTCGGCCATCGCCAGGATTTCGTAGCCGGGCGAATACTGGCGGCCGGCGAGGATCGCGCCGACCGGCGTGATGAGTCCGACCGCGGACGTGCGATCGAACAGCGCGCCGTTCGGATTCACCACGCGCGCCGGCAGCACGATGCTCGGCGCCAGCGCGGCGGCGATCGGTGCGGGCAGCCCGCGCACCAGGTTCTGGTTGAAGCCGCCGGAGATGTAGCCGTTGCTGTTGGTGCCGTTGTCGAGCTCGATCCGCGCTTCCAGCGTGAAGATGGTCTTCCAGCCGCCGCCCAGATCTTCGGTACCGCGGAAGCCGAGCCGCGAACCGTCGGCGATGCCGCTCTGCAGCGCGTAGGAGGTTCCGTTGCCGAAGCTGGATGCCTGGATGCCGGCGTCGACGATGCCGTAGATCGCCACGCTGGTCTGCGCCAGGCTCGGTCCGGCGGCGACGGCGAGACCCGTGCCGAGCGCCGCGATCCAATGTCTTGGTTTCATGCTGATGTCCTGAAGCGAAGGAGGAGGCATGCGGCGTGTGCATCGCGCGGCCGGGTGATTGCCTTTGGGAAACGTCGGAAAATATAGCACGCGACCCGGCGCCGACGAACGTGCTGTCCGTCGAACGCAACAGGAAAACAGCAATGGTGCGAACAGCGGAAGGAAGGGCGGCGCTTGATTAGATTTCGATCTCGCCGTCGAACACGCTGACCGCCGGGCCGGTCATCAACACGTGCGCGCCGCCGCCTTCCCAGGCGATCGACAGTTCGCCGCCGCGCGTCTCGACCGCGACCGGCGAATCGAGCAGGCCGCGCCGG
>JBQCGO010000265.1:0-4374 GCA_051955575.1 Burkholderiaceae bacterium | reverse complement strand
GGCTGGGGGCGCGGGGGGGTGGCGGGTTTTCAACACCCGGCGCCGGCGGCGGGCGGGCGGAACGTTTTCTAAAACAGCGGCAGCCTGGCGGGCGGCGTCGAGCGGGCGCGGTTGCGGGCGGCCGGTGAATTCGCCGGTCCAGCGCGCGATCAATTGCTGCAAGCGCTGTCCCGGGGACAGGATGCGCTCGCCGCTCGTCGCCGGCATCGCGTCGTCCGCCGGCTCTCCCGCGGGATGCTTCGACGCGGTCGCCGGTACAGCCGCCGTTGTCACCGTCGCAGCCAAACGCGCGGATGCCGACGGCACGATGTCGGCATAGCGGATTTCGGCCGGTATGCCGTAGGCGTCGAGCATGCCGTTCAATGCCCGGTAGACGTTTTGCAGGTCGGGGATCAGCGTCTGGCCGAGTTGCTCGGTGACGGCGGGGATGTAGGCCGGCTCGATACCGGCCGCGCCGCCGGCCAGCGGCAGGCAGCGGAATACCAGGTAGGGGCGGAACGGGTTTTCGCGTTCGCTGACGTTCTGCTGACCGAACAGGTTCGCCACCCGCACGTTCAGGTCGGCGATCTCGCCGCCCGCGGCGTCGTGAGTCAGGGCGACGAGCCGCTTGAGCATGACGTCGTCCTCGATGGCGGAGGTGTCGACCAGTTGCAGTCGGGTGCCCTTGGCCACCTCGTGCACCGACGGGCGGTAGCTTCCGTAGGCGGTCTCGAAGCCGCGCTCCACCAGTTCGCCGATCTCCTGCGGCAGCGCCGAGGCCAACGCGTCGGCGCGCCGCCGGATCTGCTGGAACACCTTGAGCAGGAACTGGTGCTCGGCGAAATCGCGGCTTTTTTCCGCAGTGGCGAACACCCGGCGTCCCGCGGTTTCGGGGAGCCGCTCCAGAAGCGGCAACAGCCGGGACAGGAAGGCGTCCCTGGCTTTGGACAGCGCTGCGCTCTGATTCATGACGGCCGTTCGAGAGGGTGAATGTCAGCGGAAGAAGGTCGAAAGCATGGCTGGCTTCCGACATGATGCCCGCAGGAAATCTAGCATGCCGTCCATGGAAACGGCCGACGCGGATGTCGCCAAAACCGCGCATTCAAATTTTTTCATCTGTCCCGGCGTTTTTCGATCCGCGGCGGCCGGCGCAGGCAAACAAAAAGCGCGGCATCGCCGCGCTTTTCGGGAACCGGAAGAGCCGGGCTTACTTGCTGCGGCTCTTGTATTCGCCGGTGCGAGTATCGATCTCGATCTTGTCGCCCTGCTCGACGAACAGCGGCACCGGGACTTCGAAGCCGGTCGAGATCTTCGCGGGTTTCAGGACCTTGCCCGAGGTGTCGCCCTTGACGGCCGGCTCGGTGTAGGTGATTTCGCGCACCACGGTGGTCGGCAGTTCGACCGAGATGGCCTTCTCGTTGTAGAACACCACCTCGCACGGCATGCCGTCTTCGAGGTAGTTCAGCGCGTCGCCCATGTTTTCCTTCTCGACCTCGTACTGGTTGTAGTCGGCATCCATGAACACGTACAGCGGATCGGCGAAATACGAATAGGTGGCTTCCTTGCGGTCCAGCGTGACGACGTCGAACTTGTCGTCGGCGCGGTAGACGGCTTCCTGGCCGGACTCGGTCAGCAGGTTCTTCATCTTCATCTTCACCACCGACGAGTTGCGGCCGGACTTGGTGTATTCGGTCTTCAGCACCACCATCGGTTCGCTCGAGACCATGACGACGTTGCCAACGCGGATTTCTTGTGCGGTTTTCATAACTGTGTGAGAAGAATGGGGTGGCTCGTCGAACCGCTCCGCCGCCGGGATGGCGCCGGAAGGCTTCGGCCAACAAATCGATGGATGAACAAAACCGGGCATTCTACCCGATTTCGGAATTCGCCCCGGAAAACTCTGCCGGCGCGCAACAGTGCCGGCCGGCAAGGCGATTACCGTACCGTTTCGGCGAATGCGAGCAGGTTGGAGGCGAGATCGCCGCGGCGCGCGAGCGCCCTCGCCCACGCGGCGGCATGCCGCCGCGCATCGGGCAGCACGGCGGCGAAGTCCTGCCATGCCCGGGCCAGCGCCTCCTCGTCTTGCGTGCCCGTATTCCATTCCAGCCAGAAGGCGCGCACTGCGCCGGCGGTCCGGGGATCGAGATCGCGCGTGTAGCGGTCGAGAAAGGCGTCGAGCTTGACGCGGTGAGCGTCGTCTTCCTGCGGATAGATCTGCCAGACGAAAGGCTGCGCCGCCCACTGCGCACGCACGAACGAATCCTCGCCGCGCACGAAATTCAGGTCGCAGGCCCAAAGCAGCCGGTCGTAGTCGGGCTGATCGACGAACGGGGCGACGTGGAGCGTGAGTGCGTCCCGCGTGCCCCGCGCGCCGGCAACCGCGGGCATGCCGAGGAAGCCGGCCACCGCGTCCGGCGCGACGCCTTCCGGCACGATGCACTCGATCCGCCCGGGATGGCGCCGCCATGCCTCGAACAGCGCCCTCGCCGGCGCCTGCGGGTAGCAGAACAGCGAGACGACCAGCGCGTCGGCCAGCCGGGCCGCATCGCGCAGCGGCCGGCCCGGGAGCAGATCGAACGCGGCCGCGCGGGCCGCCGGGTCGGCGCGCAGCGCATCGCGCAGGCGCGGCAGGTCGCGCTCGGCGAGCAGGCCGCCGGTGTCGCCGGTGAATCCGGGAAAGAAGAAATACTTCGTCAGCGGCAGCGTCGGATGCGGCGAGGCGCGCCGGTGGCAGCCCTCGACCCACGGTTCCGCGCTCAGGTATTCGAGGTTGATCCAGACCGGCGGCGGGCCCTGCCTGCCGGCCGCCGCCATCCGCGCCAGGTAGCCGTCCGGCAGCCGGCAACCGAAGGCTTCCACGACGAGATCCGGCATCGGCCCGACCGCGACGTCGCGGCCGGCGTGCCAGCGGCGCACGCAGACTTGCGCGACCTGCTGGAGATCGAGCGCCGGATCGACATCGGCGCGGATGCGCCGGAAGCTCGCGAGATCGTCGATCCAGAGCGTGACTGCGCAGCCGTGCTCGTGACGGAACTGGCGCGCGAGACGCCAGGCGACGCCGACGTCGCCGTAGTTGTCGACGACCTGGCAAAACACTTCGATGGAACGGATTGCGGACATGCGAAGGACCGGCAAAAGCCGAAAGCTTATCCGGCTATTCCTCTCCTTGCCGGCACACGGCGACGGATCGGTGAAATATTGTGAAAACCGTGCAGGCCATATCAAGACCTGACGGTCAACGGCCGATAAATCCGATAACGCATCGTTGCGAAGCGCGATTCGCGGCGGGCCTCGGCGGGCATTACGCACGCCGATACGGCAACATGGAGAAACGGGCATCTTGAAGACGCCGAGCACGCATCACCGGGACAGCACCACAGACAAGAGAGGCCGGGCAACGCCTTTCTGGATCGTGCTACGCCGCTGCATCCAGATCGCGGCCGGCGTGGACGTGGCCTTCTTCTTCCTGTTCCACGCGCTCGGTTCGCCGCTGCTGGCCTGGGTAAACGTCATCAGCGTCGGCCTGTACGGACTCGCGTACCTGGCGCTGAAGCGCCGCCGCAACCGGATCGCCATTGCGCTGATCTGGACCGAAGTCGTCTGCCATGCCTCGCTCGGCACCATCATGGTCGGCTGGAACAGCGCGTTCCACTATTACCTGCTGATCTTCGTGCCGGCGATCTTCGTCAGCGCCTCGACCCGCGCCGCGGCGCGCTCGGTGGCGCTGCTGTGGCTCTGCTACCTCGCCGCCGACCACGCGATGCAGTCGTTCGCGCCGCTCGAACGGCTCGATCCGCTCGGGCTGCTGATCCTGCGCGACTTCAACATCAGTGTCGTGTTCGGCATGCTGGCCTACCTGTCCTACTACTACATCCGGCTGGTAGCGGCGGCGCAGGCGCAATTGCAGAAGCTGGCGACCACCGACCCGCTGACCGGACTGTACAACCGCCGGCACACCATCGAGGTGGCGGAACACGAAATCCGCCGGCGCGCGCGCAGTTCGGCGCCGCTGTCGTTCCTGATCGCCGACATCGATCACTTCAAGGCGATCAACGACACACACGGACACGACGCCGGCGACCGGGTGCTGGTCGAGGTCGCCGCGGCGCTGCGGCGCTCGACGCGCGAGCAGGATATCGTCGCCCGCTGGGGCGGCGAGGAATTTCTCGTCGTATTGCCGGACACCGACCGCGACGCGGCGATCTCGGTGGGCGAGCGCATCCGGCGGGAAATGCTGCAGGCATGCCTCGCCGGTGTCGCGACGCCGGTCACGCTGACCATCGGCGTGTCCGGGCATCAGGACGGCGAGAATTTCGGCGAATCGGTCGGCCGCGCCGACCGCGCCCTGTACCGGGGCAAGGAAGCCGGGCGCGATCGGGTCCAGCCGGCATCGGG
>JBQCGO010000264.1:0-8472 GCA_051955575.1 Burkholderiaceae bacterium | reverse complement strand
GTCGCGCGCCGGCACCTGCGCGACGTCCTTCGGCACCGATTGCGCCACCATTTTTTCTACCTGGCCATCGAGGCAGCCGCGCAGCGTGCCGAGGAACTGCGGCGCGACGATCAGGTACAGCCTCGCGTAGCGGTGCTCGTTGCGGCCGCGGTCGAGCCGGTCGGCGACCATCCGTGCGAACTTCGCCTGCTCGTGCTGCTCGGGCGTGACGGCCGGTTCGGCGGTATTGCCCTGCACCCGTTCGCCCTTGCCGTAGAAGCGGCCGAGGTTGTCGGTGCGCAGGTCGCTGCTGTCCGAACGTCCGGCGATGTTCGCGACGTCCTCGATTTCCTGCAGCGGCCCCTGCGCCGAACGCATCTCGAAGATGCGCGCGCGCGAACTGTCGGCCACGACGATCCAGGCGGTATCCATCGGCTGCCCTCCTCCGGCATGGGAAACGATGCCGGTTCGAGGCAGGGCCGCGCGCCGAAGTTCCGCGCCGCGGCCGGATCATCCGCCGGCGACGCTGGCGGCGATGTTGATCGACAGCCCGAGGATGGCGGCGTTGAACAGGAAGCTCAGCACCGATTGCGCGAGCACGACCTTGCGCGCCGCGCCGGACGCGACCACCACATCGGACGTCTGCGCCGCGACCGCGATGGTGACCGAGAAATAGAGGAAGTCCCAGAAGTCCGGCGTCTCGTCGCCGGGAAACTGCAGCGCCGGCCGGTCCTTGGGCGAGCGGTAGAACAGGTGCGCGTAATGGAACATGAACACCACCGCGAGCAGCGCCCACGAGCCGAGCACCGTCATCGCCGTCAGCACGTAATGGAACACCCGGTCCGCCGGAGAGACGTTGCGGGCGGTCGCGAGCTCCACCACGATGGCCGCCAGGCTCACCGCCGCGCCGACCGACAGGATGGTCAGCACCGCGACCGCGCCCTCGTTTTCCTGCTCGGCCATGCGCCGCGCCCGGGCTTCGCTGGCGTGCGCCAGCAGCCACCCGACCAGGCACAGGTAGAACCAGACGGCGACGTTCCAGCCGATCATCACCCGCGCCAGCGTCCGCCAGTGCCCGGGCAGCAGGATGCCGGCGGCCACTCCGACGACCAGGGCGATGACGATGCGCGGGCGATTGACGACGAAGCGGCGGATGACTTGCATGGCGGCGGGCGGAGGGCAGCATTGGCGAAGCCCGCATCATACGGCCGCGACGGCACGCGGCGATCGACCGTGCGCAAGTCCTGCGCGCGGGCAGCAAGGTAAACGGCACCGGGCGCGCATGGGATAATCGTCGCCCTCTTTCCCGCCTGCCACCACCATTCACAGGAGACGCCATGATTCTCGAACTCGCCGACATCCGCATCCAGCCCGGCCGCCAGCAGGAATTCGACGAAGCGATCCGCCGCGGGGTCGAGCAGGTGATCGCGAAGGCGAAGGGCTTCCGCGGCTATCGCGTGCACAAGGGCATCGAGTCGCCGGAACGTTATCTGCTGGCAATCACCTGGGAAACGCTGGAAAACCATACGGTCGATTTCCGCAACTCGCCGGCGTTCCAGGAATGGCGCGCGATCGTCGGGCCGTATTTCGCCGCGCCGCCGGCGGTCGAACATTTCTCGCCGGTCGCCGGCTCCGCTGCGGACTGATCCTCCCGGGCAAACCCGATGCGCCGGGTCAGTCCGGCCAGGCCGGCGTCTCGAGCGCCTCGAAAGCCGGTTTGCCGAACAGGTAGCCCTGCATCAGCCGAACGCCGAGTGCGCGCAGGGCGCGGTATTCGCCGATCGTCTCGACGCCCTCGGCGACGATCTCGATGCCGAGATCGCGGCAGGTCAGCAGCACGCCAGCGACGATGGCGCGGCGCGCACGGTCGAGGTCGAGGCCGCGCGTCAGCGCCATGTCGAGCTTCAACACATCCGGCTGAAAATTCGCCAGCAGGTTGAGGCCGGCGTAGCCGGCGCCGAAGTCGTCGATCGCGGTGGCGAAGCCGCGCCGCCGGTATTCGGTGAAGATGCCCTGCAGATGCGCCTCGTCGCGCACCTTTTCGCCTTCGGTCACCTCGAACACCAGTCGCTCGGTCGGGAACGCGAAACGGGTGGCGGCCTCGAGCGTGGCGCGGATGCAGGTTTCGGGACGGTAGACCGCGTTCGGCAGGAAGTTGATGTGCAAACGGCAGTCCGGCAGATCCTGCAGCCGCAGGCGCGACGCCAGTTCGATCGCCTTGACCCGGCAAGCCTGATCGAATCGGTAGCGGTTGCCGTCGTGGATCTGCTCCAGCACCCAGCCGGCGCCCTGGCCGCCGGTGCCGCGCACCAGCGCCTCGTAGGCATGCACCCGGCGCGCCTCCAGATCGACGATCGGCTGGAACGCCATCGTGAATTCGAAACCGAGCAGCGCCGGATTGAGGCAGTCGCTGCAACCGGCCGGCTTGAAGGCGAAATCCAGCATGAACGCTCCCTGATTCGATTTCTGGTGGCCTGCACTCTAGCGTCGGCAACGCATGCTGACAAACGGAAATATTTTCATTCCCGAAGGGAAATATCACTTGCACGGGGATATGCATCGCCGGAAAGCTTGCTCTGGCGCAAAGCCGCATGACGCAACTTCGGTCCCGGCGGCGACTCTTTGTCTTATGGCAGACGATCGCATCCACCTCATGCCCGGGAAGCGCACGATCGCCGATCCCGATGTCGTGCCGTCGCGTGCCGACGACGCCCTCCCGCAAGCGGTGAGGAAGAGCGGCGACGCCAGGGAAAAGGCGGCCGAATGCGTTGCCGAACTGGCGGCGGTGCGTCGGCTGCTGCGCGAGGAGGCGACCGTGCCGCACTCGCCGCGCATCGACGAGGCGCTGGCGCATGCCGAGCATGCGGACCGCCGGACGCGCGACTGCACCGCGGACCTGGACGCGGTGGACGATGCGCTGCGCCGGGAGCTGGAGCAGCGGCACCGTCTGGAAAGCGAACTCGAGGCGGCCCGCCGGGCATTGACGGACGCCGAGGCGCGCGAACAGCACGCGGCGCGGCGCGCGCTGCACGACGTCGCCACCGGGTTGCCGAACCGCGCGCTGTTCAACGACCGTCTGACGCATGCGCTGGCCAGCGCGCGCCGTCACGGCTGGGCGCTGGCGGTGATGTTCATCGACCTCGACCGCTTCAAGCACGTCAACGACACCTGGGGCCACGAGGTCGGCGACCGCGTGCTGCAGGAAGTGGCCGAACGGCTGTCGGTCCATGCACGCAGCGAGGACACCGTCTGCCGCAACGGCGGCGACGAGTTCCTCTACCTGCTGGTCGGACCGCGCAGCGACGACGACGTTGCGCTGGTCGCGCGCAAGACTTTCGACAACATCGCCGCGCCGATGCGCATCGACGATCTGGAAATCGGGATCACGCCGAGCATCGGCATCGCGATGTATCCGCGCCACGGCAGCGACGGCAAGACGCTGATCAAGAACGCCGACGCGGCGATGTACCGGGCCAAGAACCGGGGCACCGGCTTCGCGTTCCACGCGACGCAGCGGGCGCCGTCGCTATGAGGCTCGAATCTCATGAGCCTTGCGTCATGCGTCGGCGCTTGATCGGCGCCAACCGCCCGGCCGGTGAGCCGCCGCACCGACGCGAACCGCGTTAGGCTGGCATATCTTTTCAACGGGGGAAGCGGATGGAGTGGGACGGCAATCGCGAGAGCGACAATGTCGAGGATCGGCGCGGCGAAGGAGGCGGAGGCGGTTTTCCGATCGGCGGCGGGACGCTCGGCATCGGCACCGTGGTGGTCGCGGTGGTCGCGTCGTACTTTCTCGGCATCAGCCCAGGCACTATCCTGAGCCTGCTCGGCGGAGGCGGCAACGCCCCGGTCTCGGCGCCGTCGCATGCGCCCGCCAACGATCAGACCACCCGCTTCGTGCGCACCGTGCTGGCGGATACCGAAGACACCTGGAGCGCGCTCTTCTCGGCGCGCGGCGCGCAGTACCGGCCGCCGACGCTGGTGCTGTTCACCGGCAGCACGCCGACCGCCTGCGGCACCGGCCAGACCGCGACGGGACCGTTCTACTGTCCAGGCGACCAGAAGGTCTACATCGACCTGCGCTTCTTCAACCTGATGCAGCAGCGTTTCGGCGTCTCCGGCGACTTCGCGCAAGCCTACGTGATCGCGCACGAGGTCGGTCACCACGTGCAGAACCTGACCGGGATCATGGAGAAGGTCGATTCGGTGCGGCGACACGCCTCTCAGGTACAGGCCAACGCGATCTCGGTGCGGCTGGAACTGCAGGCCGACTGCTTCGCCGGCGTCTGGGGCCACCATTCGCGGATCAAGCTCGATCCGGGCGACGTCGACGAGGCGCTGCATGCGGCCAATGCGATCGGCGACGACACGCTGCAGCGGGAAACCCAGGGCACCGTGGTGCCGGACTCGTTCACCCACGGCACTTCGGCGCAGCGGGCGCACTGGTTCAAGCGCGGTTTCGACAGCGGCCGGATGACCGACTGCAACACTTTCGCCGACGGCGCGTTGTAGCCGGCGCATCGCAAGCGGAAGCGAAAAGATGTTGCCGCACAGCACGGCGGCTCGGATGTTCCGCCGGCAAAGCGCGCATAATTCCGGCAGACCGCGCCGCCGTTGTCGCGCCGTCATTTCCAGCCGTTCCCGCTCCCGCTTTTCCCGCTGAAAGGAATCCGTCATGCCGCTTGCCGCCTGGTGCATCCTGATCGCCGGCGTCCTGCCGATCGCCACCGTCGCCGTCGCCAAGTGGGGCAGCCGCGACTACGACAACGCCGCCCCGCGCGCCTGGCTGGACAAGCAGTCCGGCCTGCGCCGCCGCGCCGACTACGCGCACCGCAACCATTTCGAGGCGTTCCCGTTCTTCGCCGCCGCGGTGCTGCTGGCGCAGCAGTTGCACGCGCCGCAATCGCGCATCGACGCGCTGGCCGCCCTGTTCATCGTCGCTCGGCTGGTCTATACCTGGTGCTACCTGGGGAACCGGCCGTCGCTGCGCTCGCTCGCATGGCTGGTCGGCTACGCGGCGGTGATCGCGCTGTTCGTCGTCGCGGCATCCGCGGGCTGACATGCCGATGGACGACATCCAATTCCGCCTGCGCGGCGACAGCATCGACCTGAACCGCCTGCTGAAGGCAGCCGGCGTGTGCGACAGCGGCGGCGCCGGCAAGGCGCTGGTGGCGTCGGGACAGGTCCGGGTCGACGGCCAGCCCGAGTCGCGCAAGACCTGCGCGATCCGCGCCGGCCAGACCGTGACGGTCGGAAACGTGCGGATCCGCGTGCTGGCCGGCGAAGGCGGCGCGCCGTGACGCCGCCGGACGCCACGCCGGCCCATCCCTGGAAATCCGCATGAACGCGACCCCGCACGACATCCTGCAATTCTGGTTCGGCGCCCCGGCCGACGCGCGCGTCGTCGCCGAACGGCAGCGCAAGTTGTGGTGGTCCAAGAACGAAGCGGTGGATGCTCTGGTCCGCGAACGCTTCGGCGTCGCCATCGATGCGGCCGCCTCCGGCGCGCTAGACGGCTGGACCGCGACGCCGGACGGCCTGCTCGCGCTGATCCTCTTGACCGACCAGTTCCCGCGCAACGCGCGGCGCGGCACGCCGGGCGCCTTCGCCTGTGACCCGGCGGCGCGGCGCTTCTGCCGGCTGGGGCTGGAGCGCGGCGACGACCTCGCGCTGCGGCCGATCGAGCGCGTGTTCCATTACCTGCCGCTGGAACACTCGGAATCGCTGCCCGACCAGGACGAGGCGGTGCGCCGCTTCGCCGCGCTGCGCGACGCCGTCCCGGAAGACGATCGCGAACCGTTCGACGGCTACCTCGATTTCGCGCGCCGACACCGCGCCGTCATCGCCCGCTTCGGGCGCTTCCCGCATCGCAACGCAATCCTCGGCCGGGCGTCCACAGCCGAGGAAACCGCGTTCCTGGCGCAGCCCGGCTCGGGGTTCTAGAGGAAATTCCCGGTGCGGCCGGACAAAAAAAGACCGCGACACTTGCGTGCGCGGTCTTTCCCGCTACCTCCGCTTTGCGCGCCCGGCCTATATCCGGTGCGCGGCGGACGGATCGCGGCGAGCCTTCTCAGGCCGCTTTCTTCGCATGCTTGGCGTGATGGGCATGCTTCATTTTCTTGGCCGTCTTGACTTTCTTGGCCGGCTTCGCGGCCGGTGCGGCGTCGGCTGCCGGAGCGGCTGCCGGCGCAGCGGCTTCCTGCGCGAAGGCGGCGCCGGCGGTGAAGGACAGGGCGATCAGTGCGGCGAGAATCTTTTTCATTTGGTTTCCTGGGCGGGGTCCGTAGCAAGGTCTACGTGGCTGCTAAAACGCGGCGGGCGCAACGGCTGTTGACAGCCGCCGCAAAAATATTTTTCGTTGCAGACCGGAAATTTCCGATGCCTCACGCCCCGCCCAGCCAGACCGTCACCGCGTGGATCGCGAGGCCGGCGAAGCCGCCGACCCGGGTGCCGTTGAAGCGGATGAATTGCAGATCGCGGCCGATGTGGAGTTCCAGCTTGTCGACGATTTCCTCGTCTTTCCATTCGTGCATCTTTTGCGCGATGAACGCGCCGATGCGGCCGCGGTAGCGCTCGATCACCGGCGGCGCGAGGTCCGCCACCTGCCGGTTGATCCAGCCGCGCAGTGCGGGATCGTCGGCCAGCAGTTCGCCGAAATGCGCCAGCGCGGCGGCGATGCGTGCCTGGGCGGAGGACTCCGGTTTCGACAGCTCGGCTTCCAGCCATCGCAGGCCCTCGTCCCACAAGCCGTCGAGGTAGGCGGCGAACGCCGGGTTGTCGCCGAGCCGGACCAGGTAGCCGTCGATGGTTTCCCGGTAGGACGGATCGTCGCGCAGCCGGTCGATGAAGCCGCCGACCGCAATATCGAAGCGCTGGCGCAACTCGTGCTGCGGGTCCGCCGCGATCTCGCCGAGCAATCCCTGCACCGCCGCCACCACCCGTTCCGCCGCCAGCTTGCCGCCGGCCGCCTTCAGGCTCTCGAAGTACAGCGGCAGCATTTCCGCCAGCATGGTTTCGATGCGCAGCCGCACGTGCGGCTTGTCGAGCATGCCCTCGATGCCGGACAGCGCCTGGTCCAGCAGGACCTGGTGGCGGCCGTCGTGGGTCATGGTCTCGATCACGCTGGCGCCGAGCGCGGCGAGGTTCATCCGGCGCAGGTTGGCCGCAACCATGCCGCGCAGCGCGTCACGCACTGTCGCGGTGTCGACGCGGCGCACCAGGTGCAGCAGCCCGGACGAAGCCAGCGAGGCCAGTTCCGCGGCATGCGCCGGGTCGCGCAGCCATTGCGACAGCCGTTCGGCGAGGTCGAATCGGGCCAGCGCGTCCAGGATGTGCCGGGTCGAGAAGAACTCCCCCTGCACGAAGTTGCCGAGGTTGTCGGCGATGCGCGCACGGTTGGCCGGGATGATCGCGGTGTGCGGGATGAACGACATCCCGAGCGGGTGCCGGAACAGCGCCACCACCGCGAACCAGTCGGCCACCGCGCCGACCATCGCCGCCTCGGCGAACGCGGCGACGTAGTCCATGCCGGGATAGCGGCCGTCGAGCCAGGTCGCCGCGGCGAACAGCGCGGTCGCCGCCGCCAGCAGGCCGTTGGCCAGCCGCTTGGTGTTGCGCAGGCGCCGCCGCTTGTCCGCGTCCGGTCCGCGTTCGGCCGCGACGAGTTGCTCGGCGACCCGGCTCGGCGGCCGCTGCCGGAAAAACCCCATGCCATCTCCCTTGAATTCCTGCGACAGGCATTCGCGCAACACTATCCGTCCGACCACCCGCATGTTTGGCCTGGCGCAACTTCCGGTGTTGCTTTTGGGTTTAAAAACAGACGAACCGGTCGACCGTGCGGCCTCGTCGCGCGCCAGGTCCGCCAGAACATACCGTGTCCGGCAACGGGCGACAACGCCGCCGGTCCGGTGACGCAAACTTTCCGGATTGCCATGATGTTCCCGTTTTCCGTGTCGCCGGCCGCCGATGTTCATTGACGCGATCGGCACGGCGACGCCGCCGCAACGCTATCTGAAGGCCGACTGCTGGGAAGCCTTCCGCGCCTCCGACTGGTTCCGTCGGCTGGGTCCGCGCGCGCACGCCATCGCGCAGGCGGTGCTGCTGCGCGACAACGGCATCGAGGCGCGTCACCTCGCGCTCGATTCGCTCGACGAAGTGTTCGACATCGACCCCGACACCCTGCACCGCCGCTTCGTCGCGCATGCGCCCGCGCTCGCGGCGCAGGCCGGCCGCGACGCGCTGGCCCGGGCGCGGCTGGCGCCGGCGGAGATCGACGCGGTCGTGGTCAGCACCTGCACCGGCTACCTCTGTCCCGGCCTGTCCGGCTACGTCGCCGAGCGCCTCGGGCTGCGGCCGGACGTGCAGGCCTACGACCTGGTCGGCCAGGGTTGCGCGGCAGCGCTGCCGAACCTGCGGCTGGGCAAGGCGCTGCTGGGCGGCGGCGATTGCGCGCGCGTGCTGTCGGTCTGCGTCGAGGTCTGCAGCGCGGCGATG
>JBQCGO010000263.1:0-3021 GCA_051955575.1 Burkholderiaceae bacterium | reverse complement strand
CCGCTGACGTTCAGCATGAATCCCGTGTCGGCGATCATCCTGCTCACCAGCATGTACTGGGGAGCGCTGTTCGGCGGCTCGACCACGTCGATCCTGTTCAACATCCCGGGCGAACCGTCATCCGTCGCGACCACCTTCGACGGACACCCGATGGCGAAGCAGGGCAAGGCCGTGCAGGCCCTGTCCTACGCGTTTCTGTCGGCGGCCTTCGGCGCCATGATGGGCGTTATCGTCACGACGCTGCTCTCCGGATGGGTGACGCAGTTTGCGCTCCAGTTCTCCTCGCCCGAATTCTTCGCCGTCTACTTCCTGACCTTCGCCAGCTTCATCGGCATGGGCAAGGGCTCGCGGGCGAAGATCATCATCGCGATGTGCACCGGCTTCGTGCTGGCGGCCGTCGGCATGGACACGGTGTCCGGCCAGCTGCGCATGACCTACGGCATCCCGTCGCTGCTGCGCGGCTTCGATTTCCTGGTGGTGGTGATCGGCCTGTTCGGCATCAGCGAAATCCTGCTGACGATGGAAGAGGGCCTCGCGTTCAAGGGCAAGCACGCCAAGATCGACCTGAAGGTGGTGCTGAAGACCTGGGCGCTGTTCCCGCGCTACTGGCTGACGCTGATCCGCTCGTCGGTGATCGGCTGCTGGCTCGGTATCACGCCGGGCGGCGCGACCGCGGCATCCTTCATGGGCTACGGCATCGCCAAGCGCTTCGCGAAAGACCCGGACAGCTTCGGCAAGGGCAACGTCGAAGGCGTGATCGCGCCCGAGACCGCGGCCCACGCGGCCGGCACCAGCGCGCTGCTGCCGATGCTCGCGCTCGGCATCCCGGGCTCCGCGACCGCCGCGGTGCTGCTCGGCGGCCTGATGATCTGGGGCCTGCAGCCGGGCCCGATGCTGTTCGTCGAGCAGCAGGATTTCGTCTGGGGCCTGATCGCCAGCATGTATCTCGGTAACATCGCCGGGCTGATCATCGTGCTGATGTCGGTGCCGCTGTTCGCCGCGATCCTGCGCGTGCCGTTCTCGATCATCGCGCCCGCCATCCTGGTGGTGTGCGCGATCGGCGCGTACACGGTGCACAACTCGACCTTCGACATCTGGCTGATGCTGATATTCGGCGTGGTCGGCTACGTGTTCAAGAAGCTCGACTACCCGCTGGCGCCGATGGTGCTCGCGCTCGTGCTCGGCGACCGGGCGGAAGACGCGTTCCGCCAGAGCATGCTGCTGTCCAACGGCAGCCTGTCGGTGTTCTGGTCGAACGGCCTGGTCGGCACCATCATGGCGCTCGCGCTGGTGGGCCTGTTCTGGTCCGGCATCAGCGGTCTGCGCAACCGCCTGCGCCTGCGCGGCCCGGCCGCGGTGGCGTAACGGCGCCTGCACTTGGCTGCACTTAGCTGCATGTACCGCAAGGGCCCGCGTCGCCGGGCCCTTTTCACGCATTCCCCGAGGAGCATTTCCCGATGAGCAATGGACAAGTCCATCTGTCGGTCGACGGCGGCATCGCGTCGGTCGTGATCGACCGGCCCGAGGCGCGCAACGCGATGACCTGGGCCATGTACGAGCAACTGGCGGCGATCTGCGAGCGCCTAGCCGCCGACCCGACGATCCGCGTGGCGACCTTCCGCGGCGCCGGCGGCGAAGCCTTCGTCGCCGGCACCGACATCGAGCAGTTCCACGATTTCGGCGGCGGCGAGGACGGCATCGCCTACGAACGCCGGATCGACGCCTACATCGGCGGCATCGAGCGGCTGCCGATGCCGACCGTCGCCATCGTCGAAGGCTGGGCGATCGGCGGCGGGCTGGCGATCACCGCCGCCTGCGATTTCCGCATCGCCACGCCGCAATCCTCGTTCGGCGTGCCGATCGCGCGCACGCTCGGCAACTGCCTGTCGATCAACAATGCCGCGCGTGTCGTGGCCGGTTTCGGCGAAGGCCGCGCCAAGCGCATGCTGCTGCTGGCCGAGACCATCGGCGCCGAGGAGGCGAAGGCGTGCGGCTACCTGGCCGAGATCGCCGCGCCGGAAGAGATCGATGCGAAGGCGGCGGCGCTGTGCGCGAAGCTGGCGAAGCACGCGCCGCTGACGATGCGCGCGTCGAAGGAAGCGATCCGCCGCGTGATCGGCGAAGGGCTGCCGTCGGGCGACGACCTGGTGCGGCTGTGCTACGGCAGCCGCGATTTCAAGATCGGCGTCGAGGCGTTCGTCGCCAAGCAGCGCCCCGCCTGGACCGGTTCCTGATCCGCTCGCTCCTGATCCACCCTCCATTCCGCCGCCGGCCGAGGCCGGCCGAACCTGACCGAAAGAAAGCCATCCGATGAAACAGAACACGCCACACCCCGGCCCGCTGGCCGGCATGCGGGTCCTCGAACTCGCCCAGATCATGGCCGGCCCGACCTGCGGCATGATGCTGGCCGACATGGGCGCCGACGTGATCAAGGTCGAGAAGTTGCCCGGCGGCGACGACTCGCGCAGCTACCGCGAGCCGCGCGTGAACGGCGTATCCGCGCCGTTCATGATCCTGAACCGCAACAAGCGCGGCATCGCGCTGAACCTGAAGCATCCGGACGGCCGCGCGATCCTGCTGCGGATGGTCAAGGACGCCGACGTGCTGACCGAGAACTACCGGCGCGGCACGCTCGAAAAGCTTGGGCTCGGCTACGACGTGCTGTCCGAGGTGAATCCCAGCCTGATCTATTGCGCGGTGTCCGGCTACGGCCGCGACGGCCCGTACGCCGACAAGGGCGGCTTCGACCTGATCGCGCAGGGCTTTTCCGGCCTGATGTCGGTCACCGGCGAGCCGGGCCGCCCGCCCGCCAAGACCGGCAACTCGATCGCCGACATCAACGCCGGCATCCTGGCGGTGGTCGGCGTCCTCGCCGCCTACGCGCACAAGCTGAAGACCGGCCGCGGGCAGGTGGTCGACACGTCGCTGATGGAAGCGGCGATGCAGCAGACCTACTGGCACGCGGCGATCCATTTCGCCACCGGCGAATCGCCCGGCCCGACCGGCTCGGCGCACCTCTTG
>JBQCGO010000262.1:0-3790 GCA_051955575.1 Burkholderiaceae bacterium | reverse complement strand
CACTGGATCAGCAGCGCGGCGCGGATCGCCGGCGGCGACAGCGCGATTGCCGACGCCTGGCAATGGCCGAGCGCGGCCGCCAGCAGGCCGAGCGTGAAGATCGCGCCGCGGTGGGTGTTGACGCCGCCGGTGGCTTTCAGCATGCGGGCCTCGGCGGCGATGCCGAGCCGGCGCAGCGTCGCGAACGGGGCGTTCTCCTGGCCGGCGCCGGCGATCGCGACGAAATAATGGCGCAGCGCGAACAGGCTGCGCAGGAAAGTGGCGGCGGTCATGTCATGGTGGCTGCCGTTGTCCACCGGCGACACCAGTCCGGGTTTCGGGTACAGCGTCAGTTCGTCGTGCAGGCAGCCGAGCGCGACGCGGCCGATCAGCCGGCGCGCGTGCAGCTCCCGTTGCTGGCGCTGCCGTTCCAGCGTGGCGCGCCTCGGCGCGCGGCCATGCGCCGCATCGGATATGCGCCGCTCGCGCACGCCGGTCAGCATGCCGCCTCGCACGGCGCGGCCAGCGTCGCCATCAGCGACGCGACGGCGGCCAGCGCCACGCCGGTATCGTGCTTGACCAGCACCCGCGTGCCGGACGCGGCGCGGCGGGCGTCGCGCCATTCCTTCCAGGCGACGGCGCGGCCATCGGGAAACAGGATTTCGCCGTCCAGTCGCGCGCACCGCGCCGCGTCGTCGAGCAGCGCGAGGATGCGCGCGAGCTGCGCCGCCGTTGCGGGCGCGGCCAGCAGATCGACGTCGGAAGCGTCGGTCAGGTAGCGCAGGCCGGTGAGCCGCTGCATCGCCAGCGAACCGAACACGCGCAGCGGCATGCCGGCGGCGCCGCAGGCGGCGGCCAGCGCGGCGAGCGTATCGCGCCACCCGGCCGGCGCTGCGGGAACGCAGGATTCCAGCGTCAGCGGCGGCGCGACGACGGCAATGCCGGCGGCCGGCACCGTGACCGGAATGCGCAACTTCTGCCCGTCGGCGTCGGGCGGCAGCGGGATGCCGAGCGAGACCTTGTCCGCCGCGGCGGTCGGATCCGCGCGCCGCGCCACCAGCGGCCAGCCGGCACGGCGCCACGGCGCGGCCCGCTCCGCACAGGCCAGCGGCAGACCGGACAGCGCCTCGTCCCAGCCGGCGTCGTTCAGCGTGACGAGGCTATGCCGCGGCAGCGCCATGATCCGCCGCATCGCTCGTCCCGGACACGTCGCCGATCACGCGCCGCGCCATGCGCCGGCCGCCGCGCTCGGCGCCCCAGGCGCTGCGGCGGTCTTCCGGCGCGGCGTCGTCGAGCGCGCGCCGCAGCGAGGCGGCGAGATCGTCGACGTTCCAGATCGCGGCCACGCCGCCCATGCGCTGGTAGTTTTCCGCGCCCGGCGCGAACACCGGGTTGGACTGCGCCAGTTCGGTCAGGCGCTCGAGCGGCACCTTGGTGATGCGCGCCATCGCCGGCAGGCCCATCACGCGGATCGTCGCGTCGGGCAGCGCGTAGCAGGCGTCGGCCATCAGGCCGCTGGTGATGAAGCCGCCGGACAGCGCCTGGTCGTACACCACGGCGAGAATCCGGTGGCCGCTGCGGCGGACGAAGTCGATGCACTTGCCGAGGTGCGCCATGTAGCCGTTGATGCCGAGCAGCTCGTCGCGCCGGCGCAGCCGCTGGCCCTCGGTGTCGACCAGCAGCAGGATCGGCCGGCCGGGATGCTGGCGCACCGTGTCGAGCACCGCCTTCGCCTGTTTCAGCGCGATCTCGACGCCGATCGGCGTGTGGTTCGTGGTGCCGATCACCGCGAATTCGACGCCGCCGTTGCGGCCGGTGCCGCGCAGGAAGCTGTCGTTCTCGGTCACGTCGTGGCCGTCCGGGAACAGCCGGTCGGCAAGCGTCTTCCAGTCCATCGTCACGTTCCCTTCGCCTCGATCCGGTGCGCATCGGCCGCGGCGCGGAACGCGTCGGCCTCCAGCATCGGCAGCGTCTCCGGCTCGGCGACGCCAAGATCCTTCCAGATGTCGAGCGCGTCGGGCGCATCGCCGAAGCGCGCCAGCCGGTCGGTGAGCATCTGCTGCTCGGCTTCGAGCGCGTCCAGCGTCAATTCAACCGGCGCGACCGGCGCCTCGTGCGCGCGCCGCAGCGCGGCGATCGCCGCCTCGCGGAATTGCCGCATGTCGTCGGCCACCAGCATCTGCGCGTCGCCGAGCAGGTAGCGATGCTTGCCGCCGGTGGTGCGCCAGACCAGCGCGCGGTCGCGCGCGTCGAATTCCTCGACGCCGTTGGCGGTCTCGATCACTTCCGGGCCGGACATCGCCAGCCGGCCTTCCTCGGACATCACGATCGCGTTGGTGCAGCGGGTGACGATGCCCATGCCGCCGAAGCTGCCGTTGGCGCTGCCGACCAGCGCGACGACCGGGATGCCGGCCGCGCGGGCATCCATCACCGCGCGCATCACTTCGGACACCGCGATCAGTCCGGCGTTGGCTTCGTGCAGCCGCACGCCGCCGCTGTCGACCAGCAGCACCACGCCGTGCGCCCCGGTGTCGATCGCGCGCTTGATCAGCCCGACCAGCTTCGCGCCGTGCACCTCGCCGACCGCGCCGCCCATGAAGCCGCCTTCCTGCGCGGCGGCGCAGACGCGCTTGCCGTCGAGCCTTGCCTCGCCGACGATCACGCCGTCGTCGAACGCGACCGGCGTGTCGAGCTGGGCCAGGTGCGGGCTGACCACGCGGCGCGCCGGCGGCAGGATTTCGGTGAACGAGCCGGGGTCGAGCACGCCGCGCAGCCGCTCGCGCGCGCCGGCTTCGAGATAGCTGCTCATGCGCTCTCCCCCTTGTCCCCGCTGCCGCCGTCCGGCGCGGTCAGCGCCTCGACCGCCTGGTCCAGCCGCAGGCTGACCACCGCGGGCGTCGCGCCCATGTCGTTGATCGAGATGCGCGTGTCCGCCAATTGCCAGCGCTGGTGGAAGTCGCGCAGCACCGCTTCCCAGATCGGGCCGAAGCCGACCGCGGCGGTCTGGATCTCGATCGCGCAGGCGCCGCCGAGCGCGGCCGGCTCGATCAGCACCTCGAGGTTGCCCGAGCTGACCACGCCGACCAGTTCGGGGTGCGGCGGCAACTGCCGCTGCCCGCCTTCGAAACGAAATTGCAGGGTTTCCATGAATGTCCGTTAGCAGTTACCGATGACAGGCGATTCGTTACCAGTTGCGGAACTGGCGCGGCGGCCGGTACAGCCCGCCTGATGCGCGCACCAGGTCCTTCATGGTCTTCGCGGCCAGCAGGTCGCGGGTGGCCATGCGCTTGTCGATGCCGAGGTCTTCGGCGCGCCGGATGATGCCGCGGTCGCGCAGGTTCTCGACCATCCGCGCGTCGCGCCCGAGGCCGACCGGCGTGTAGCCAGCCACGCCGCGGATCGCCTGCTCGCGCTCCTCGTCGGTGCGGCACAGCAGCAGGTTGGCGATGCCCTCTTCCGTCAGGATGTGGGTCACGTCCTCGCCGTAGATCATCACCGGCGGAATCGCCATCTTCGCCTGCTCGGCCAGTTGCCACGCGTCGAGGGTGTCGACGAAGGCCGGCTGCATGTGCTCGCGGTAGGTCTCCACCATCTGCACCACCAGCTTCTGGCCGCGCGGGATCAGGTTGCGGCCCTCGCGCGACTGCCGGCCCGCCTTCAGCCAAGCGGCGCTCGCGTGGCGCCGGCCGCGCGCGTCCGAGCCCATGTTGGGCGCGCCGCCGAAGCCGGAGATGCGGCCCAGCGTCGCGGTCGACGAATTGCCCTGCAAGTCGATCTGCAGCGTGGAGCCGATGAACATGTCGCACGCATA
>JBQCGO010000261.1:0-2880 GCA_051955575.1 Burkholderiaceae bacterium | reverse complement strand
TCGCCGCGCCGATCAGCGAACCGCTGCGCGTCTTGCGCCCGCCCATGATCACCGCCAGCAGGAACAGGATGGTCAGCTCGAACGTGTAGGTGTTCGGCGAGATGTACTGTTCCGAGTACGCGTACAGTGCGCCGGACAGTCCCGCGAGCGCCGCGCTGATCACGAATGCGTAGACCTTGTAGCGGTACACCGACACGCCCATGCAGTCCGACGCGATCGGGCTGTCGCGCAGCGCCTGGAACGCGCGTCCGAGATAGGACTTCAGGATGCGGTTCACCACGATCAGCGAGATCACCATCAGCGCCGCGACGATGTAGAAGTACTCCAGTTCGTCGACCTGGTGACCGAAGAAGCGCGGCTTGTGCAGCGTGATGCCGAGCGGGCCTTCGGTGAGGAAGGTCATCTCGTTGATCAGGATCTGGATGATGGTGCCGAACGCCAGCGTCACCATCGCCAGGTACGGGCCGGTCACCCGCAGCGACGGCAGCGCGAGGATCGCGCCGAAGATCGCGGTGACGACGATGGCGCCGGGCACCGCCAGCAGGAACGGCAGGCCGAGCTTCAGGTACAGCACGCCCGCGGTGTAGGAACCGATGCCGAACAGCGCGGCGTGCCCAAGCGACACCTGGCCGGTGTAGCCGACCACGATATCCAGCCCGAACAGCAGGATTGCGTAGATCAGGATGGTTTCGGCGAGGTGCACGTAGTACGGATTCGGGATCGCCAGCGGGAAGGCGGCGAGTGCGATCAGTCCGACGATGGCCAGCAGGTAGTTTTTCTTGGTCATGGTCACACCTTCTTGATCGCGGTCTTGCCGAACAGGCCCGCCGGTTTCAGCGCGAGCACCAGCAGCAGCAGCACGAGGCCCGGCACTTCCTTGTAGCCGGTCGAGACGTAGAAGCCGGTCAGGGTTTCGGCGACGCCGAGGATCAGCCCGCCGACGATCGCGCCCATGCCCGAGGTCAGGCCGCCGATGATGGCAACCGCGAACGCCTTCAGGCCGAGCGATGCGCCCATGGTCGCGCCGGTCAGCGTCAGCGGCGCGACCAGCACGCCGGCGAACGCGGCGGTGGCCGACGACAGCGCGTAGGAGAACGTGATGACCATGCTGGTGTTGATGCCCATCAGGCCGGCGGCGTCGCGGTCGTTGGAGGTCGCGACGACTGCCTTGCCGTAGATCGATTTGCGGTTGAAGAACTCGACGGCGAGCATCATCGCGATCGCGCCGATCACGACCGCGATCTGCATCGGCTGCACGTTGGCGCCGAAGACGTTGATCGGCGTGGCCGGCAGCGGCGACGGGAAGGTCAGGTCGTCGCGGCCCCAGACGTTCTCGGCGACGTTCTTGAAGATGATCGCCAGCGCGATGGTGGACATGATCCAGCCGAATTCCGACTTGATCCTGATCGAGGGCCGCACGCCGATCCACTCGACCAGAGCGCCCTGGAATCCGCCGAACACCAGCACGATGGGAATCATCAACCAGTAGTTCATGTACGGGCCGCCGAGCACGTCGCTGACCAGCGTCAGGCCGACCAGCGCGCCCAGCATCAAGGCTTCGCCCTGGCCGAAGTTCAGCGTGCCGGAAGTGGCGAAAGTGAGCTGATAGCCGAACGCGATGACCGCGTAGATCATGCCGAGCGCTATCCCGCTGTATACGAGCTGCAAAAGAATGTTCATGGTGAATCCCGGTGAAGCCTGCGCGCGCGGCGCGCGACAGCAAAACGGCCCGACGCAATGCGGGCCGTGAGAAACGGAGTGCGCAGCGCACTCCGTGCGGGTCGATTACTTGGAGGCGACGACGCGGCCTTCGTGCACCTGGCCCATCACCGGCATGCCCGGCTTGATCGCTTCGTGATCGTCCTTGGTGTACGGCTTGTCGTAGGTGGCGACCACGCCTTCGATCTTCTCGTTCAGGTTTTCCAGCGCGGCGCGGACCTTCGGACCTTCGGTGGAGCCTGCCTGCTTGATCGCGGCCGCGATCAGGTAGACCGAGTCATAGCCCTGCGCGGCGGAAACCGGCGAAGGAATCCGGCCGTCCTTCGGGTTGTAGGCCTTCAGGTAGGCGTCGATGAACTGCTTGCGCTTGGCCGTGTTGCCTTCCTGGATGAAGGTCTGCGGCATGACGGCGCCGTTGCCGTTCTTGCCGGCGTTGTCGATGAAATTGCCCATCGAGAGCGTCCAGCTGCCGATCATCGGCACTTTCCAGCCGAGCTTTTCCATGCCGTTGGCAATCTGCGCCAGTTCCGGCCCGATGCCGTAGGTCAGGATCGCTTCGGCGCCGGCCTGCCTCGCCTTCAGCAACTGGGCGGTCATGTCGACGTCCTTCAGGTTGAACTTCTCGACGGCGACCGGCTTGATGCCCTTCTTTTCGAGCGCCTTCTCCAGGTCTTCGCGGCCGAGCTGGCCGTAGTTGGTGGAGTCGGCCAGGATCGCGACCTTCTTCAGCTTGCGCTTGTCGATCGCTTCCTCGACGATCATCGCCGACTGGATCGTGTCGTTCGCGGAGTTGCGGAAGACATAGTTCTCGGTGTATTTCGGCGGCAGGAACTGCTTGGTCACGACGCTGCCGGTCGCGACGTTGTCGAACACCGGGATCTTGGCTTCCTGGAAGAAGCGGGTCGACGCCAGCGCCACGCCGGTGTTGATGTAGCCGACCGCGGCCACGACCTTCTCCTTGTTGATCAGCTCCTGCGCGATCTGCACGCCGCGCTCGTTCTTCGCCTCGTCGTCGCGCTCGACGGCGACCAGCTGGCGACCGAGTACGCCGCCCTTGGCGTTGATCTCGGCGATCGCGAGCTTGACGCCGTCGCGCATCGAGATGCCCATCGGGGCCGAGCCGCCGGTGAACGGGCCGTCGACGCCGATCTTGATCGGCTC
>JBQCGO010000260.1:0-5139 GCA_051955575.1 Burkholderiaceae bacterium | reverse complement strand
TCTACATCAACAAGACCTTCGTCGAACGCGTCAACGTGCAGCCCGAGGACATCCTGGGCAAGGACGACTTCCAGCTCTGGCCCTACGAGATCGCGCGCGAGAACCGGGCGCACGATCTGCGCGTGGTCACGCGGCGCCAGCCGGTGAACCTGGTCGAGCGTGCGTTCAATCTCGACGGCACGATGACCTACTGGCAGGTGCAGAAATTTCCGCTGTCCCCGAGCGGACTGCTCGGCGGCGTCGCGGTCGAGATCACGGCGGCCAAGGAATACGAAACCCAGTTGAAGGAATACCAGCAGGCGCTGGAAGAGCAAAAGCGGGCGCTCGAGGAAAGCGTGCAGCACCTGGAAGAGTTGAGCGCCACCGACGAACTGACCGGGTTGAAGAACCGGCGCGCATTCGACCACATCCTCGAATCCGAATGGGCGTTCTCGTCGCGCTACGAAACGCCGCTGTCGCTGCTGGCGCTGGATCTCGACCACTTCAAGCAGGTCAACGACACGCTCGGCCATCCGGCCGGCGACAAGCTGCTGCGGGACGTGGCGCACGTGCTCAAGCGCAACGACCGCGCCAACGACACCGCCGCGCGGATCGGCGGCGAGGAATTCGTCGTGGTCCTGCCGAATACCGACATGCAGGGCGCGGCGATCCTTGCCGAGCGCATCCGGCGCGAAGTCGAGGCGATCGGCGTGACCACGATCAGCATCGGCATCGCCGGGCGCGACGACACGGTCCGCGAGCCCAAGAGCATGATCAAGGCGGCCGACGATGCGCTGTATGCAGCCAAGCGCTCCGGCCGCAACCGCGTCTGCCAGCATGGCGAAACCGTTCCGGTGCGGCACCGGGACAGCACGCCTACGGAGGGATTCTCGTGAACGACATCCGCACCCGCACCGATGCCTTTTGCGGACGCTTCGGCCTGGGCATGCCGATCCTGCTGGCGCCGATGGCCGGCGCCTGCCCGTCGTCGCTGTCGATCGCGGTGATGCGGGCCGGCGGCATGGGCGCCTGCGGCGCGCTGCTGATGAAGCCGGCCGACATCGCCGACTGGGCCGCGCAGGCGCGCGCCGGCAGCATCGGCAGCCCGGCGCCGTTCCAGATCAACCTGTGGATTCCCGACCCGCCGCCGCACCGCGACCGCGAGCACGAGGCGCGGGTGCGCGAATTCCTCGCCGGCTGGGGCCCGGCGGTGCCGCCCGAGGCCGGCGACGCGACGCCGCCCGACTTCGCCGCGCAATGCGAGGCGCTGCTGGCCGCCGCGCCGACGGCGATCTCGTCGATCATGGGCGTGTTCCCGCCGGCCTTCGTCGAGGCGATGAAAGCGCGCGGCATTGCCTGGTTCGCCACCGTCACGACGGTGGCGGAAGCGAAGATCGCGGCAGACGCGGGCGCGGACGTGGTCGTCGTGCAGGGCATGGAAGCCGGCGGCCATCGCGGCGTGTTCGACGCGCGCGATGCCGAGGCGCAGCAGGCAGGATTGTTCGCGCTGCTGCCGGCGGTGGTCGATGCGGTGCGCGTGCCGGTGGTCGCCACCGGCGGCATCGCCGATGGACGCGGCATTGCTGCGGCGCTGATGCTGGGCGCGAGCGCGGCACAGATCGGCACCGGCTTCTTGCGCTGCCCGGAGGCGAAGATCGCGCAAGCCTGGGCCGACGCGCTGGCCGACGCCGCGCCGGAAAACACGATGCTCACGCGCGCGTTCAGCGGCCGCGCGGGCCGCAGCCTCGCCACCGACTACGTGCGCGCGGCGGCTGACGGTCCGGTCCCGGCGCCCTACCCGGTGCAGCGCGGCCTGACCGCGGCGATGCGGCAGGCCGCCGTGCAGGGCGGCGACGTGCAGCGGATGCAAGCCTGGGCCGGGCAGTCCGCCGCGCTGGCGCGCGACGAGCCGGCCACCGGGCTGACGCAAGCGCTGTGGGACGACGCCCGGCGGCGGCTGGGATGGGACGCCGGTTGAAACCGGGTCGCTAGGCCGCCTTCGCCTCCGACTTGTGGCCGCCGAGCGCGTCGACCAGGTCGGCCAGCAGCGCCGCGAGTTCGCCGGTCATCAGCGTGACGTCGGCATCGAACGCTTCTTCCGCGCCGCCGTCGCTGCCCTTCGCTTCTTCGTCGAGCACTTCGAGCGGGGCGATCCGCTTGACCACCAGATTCTCGGTCAGCACGAACGAGATCCGGTCCTTCCACGTCAGCGCCAGCCGCGTGCAGCGCTTGCCGCCGGTGATGTGCTTCTTCACCTCGTCCGCCTCGATGCTGTGGTTCGAATAGCGCACCGTGGCCTTGCTGTCGCCGCTCGAACGCAGCTCGGTGTCCTGGTCAATGGTGAAGCCGGCCGGCGCGACGTCTTCCGCCAGCCAGCCGGTCATCGCGGCCATCGGCGCGGTCGCAGTCTGCACCGGCGCGGCCGGCAGGTGCGGTACCGCGCGGATCAGCAGGCTCATGACTTCCTCGGCCTTGGCCTGGCTGGCGGTGTCGAGCGCGAGCCAGCCGTTGACCGGGTCGATCCAGACCGACACGCCGGACAGCAGGCTGAACGCGCGCGGCAGCAGTTCGTCGACCATCTGCTCCTTGATTTCCTTGGTCTGCTTGCGACCTGGCTTGTAGACCTGCTGCTCCTCGATCGCGGCGATCTTCGCCTTGACGAACTGGTTCACCACCGACGCCGGCAGCAGCTTCTTCTCGGTCTGCAGGCGCAGCAGGAACTGGCCGCCGACCGCGTGCACCAGGTTCGCGTGCGGCGCCGGCACGACCCAGCCGGTGCGCTGCAGGTCGACACTGGAGCACGGCGCGAACGCCTGCGGCGCGATCTTTTCCTCCAGCTCGGCGGCGGTCATCGCCCACGGCGCGGGCAGACGGTACAGCATCATGTTCTTGAACCACATGGTCGTTTCCTGAATGACGGAAGGGGAATCGGGACGCGCCGTACGCGAGCGTCCGGCGGCGGAAGGGTGCAAATCTTGGTGCGCGGACCGGCGCGCGTCAACCAGGTGTTGCGCGATGCCGGTTTCGCGGCGAACGGGCTTGCGTTGCCTGAAACAGGGTGCTAGTCCAGCGCCTGGCGCGATCTCCGAACCGACAACGATGTGTCGTTCCCGCGAAAGCGGGAACCCATGTTCCGGGCATGCGCAGGCACCCGCAGCGAACCTTGCCCCTGCGATCACGGTCGGACGCAGGCGAAATCCTTGCCTCGGGAGTATTTCATGACGACGCTGCGCATCGGCCTGATCGCCGACACCCACGGCTTGCTGCGCCCCGAGGCAGTCGAAGCGCTGCGCGGCGTCGATGCGATCGTGCATGCCGGCGACGTCGGCAAGCCGGCAGTGCTGGCGGCGCTGGCCGAACTAGCGCCGGTGCATGCGATCCGCGGCAATGTCGATGCCGGCGACTGGGCCGCGGCGCTGCCCGACACGCTGACGCTGGCGCTCGGCGGCGTCACGCTCTACGTGCTGCACGACCTGAAGCTCCTGCCGCCGGGCCTAGACGGCATTGACGTAGTGATCGCCGGCCATTCGCACCAGCCGCGGATCGAGCGGCGCGACGGCCGGCTGATCGTCAATCCCGGCAGCGCCGGTCCGCGCCGTTTCAAGCTGCCGGTGTCGGTCGGCCATCTCGACATTCGCGACGGTGTCGCGAGCGCGCAGTTGTGCACGCTGGCCGTTTGAAGCAATGCCGCTCAGGCAAGGGATCGTCGTTCCAGCGAAGGCGGGAGTCCGGTGAAGGAACCGTCATTCCCGCGAAGGCGGGAATCCAGCGGCTTGTTCCCGGAAAGACGATTCGCGAAAAGACACTGGGTCCCCGCCTTCGCGGGGACGACGGTCTATCAGCCAGGAGCGCAGGCATCAAGGAACCGTCATTCCCGCGGAAGCGGGAATCCAGTGACTTGTTCTTGAAATGACTATTTGTCAAAAGACACAGGTCCCCGCTTTCGCGGGAACGACGCCGTGCGGAGAATCGAGCATGGCATGACGGCATCAGCCATCTAACGCGCCGTTTCCGGCGCCAGCAGCGCCGCCGACGCCGCGCACAGTTCCACGACGAGATCGGCGATCAGCCGCACCCGCGGCGAACGGCGCACGTCCGGATGCACCGCCAGCCACAGTTCGCGCGACGGCGGCGCGGCGCCGGCGAGCGCTTCCAGTTCCGGCGCCGTCGCCGCCAGGAACCGCGGCAGCACCGCGATGCCGAGCCCGGCGCGCGCCGCTTCGTGCAGCGCCGACAGCTTGTTGCTGCGCAGCGTGAACGGCCGGCCGGCGGCGAAATCGTCGATCCAGCGGTGCTCCGGCACGTGGCGCAGGCTGTCGTCGTAGCCGACGAAACGCCAGTCTTCGGCCAGCTGCGCAAAATAGCCGCGCCGCGCGAACAGACCGTAGCCGAGCGTGCCGAGCGGGCGGGCGGCGAGCCCCGGTTCCTGCGGCCGCCCGATGCGCACTGCCAGATCGGCTTCGCGCCGCGCGAGGCTGGCGATGCGCGATTCGCCGACCAGTTCCAGCGTGACGCCTTGCCAGCGCGCGCGGCAGGCGGCCAGCGCCGGCAGCAGGAAGACGCTGCCCAGCGTGCTGGGCGCCGACAGGCGCACGGTGCCGGCCAGCGACGCGCCGTCGGCGGCTTCGCGGACGAACGCGTCGGCGCTCTCCTCCATCGCTTCGGCCCGCGCGAACAGCTGCTGGCCCTCGGCGGTCAGTTGCCACGCGCGCGGCAGCCGGTCGAACAGCCGCAGGCCGAGCGTCTTTTCCAGGTTGTCGATCCGGCGCGACACGGTCGAATGCTCGACCCCGAGCCGGCGCGCGGCGACGGTGAGGCTTTGCGCGCGGACCAGCGCGACGAAAATCCGTACATCGTCCCAGTTCATGTTCCGTCCTCGATCGGTGCACGGGCATTGTGCGTTTTCGGGGAATGCCAGCGCGAGGCCGGCGATGGTAACGTTGCGTCCGCCGCATGGCAATCGCGCGCTTTTCCCACTTCCGCTCCCCCCTCATGCATACCCAGTCCGCTACCCGCATCCCGTTGCCGGCCAACGCCGGCGTCTACCTGAAACTCGTCTGCGTCGCGCTGTTCTGGGGCGGCACCTTCATCGCCGGCCGCCGCATCGCGCAGGCCGCGCCGTTCCTGACCGCGGCGGCGATCCGCTTCGCGATCGCGGTG
>JBQCGO010000259.1:0-13051 GCA_051955575.1 Burkholderiaceae bacterium | reverse complement strand
GGCGAAGGCGTTCAGGCCGGCGGCGGCTAGCGACGCGAATGCGGCCGCGGCGAGGATGGTCTTTTTCATGCGCTCTCCCTGCGAATGTGGCGAATGGGTATAAAAGGTGATAAAACGATTGCCACGTCGGGATTAGCAGAAGGCGTGCCAATCGAAACCCGCGTCCTGCGCGGCACGCATGCCCATCGCTGCACCCCGTTGCATCCCGTTGCGCACTGCCGGAGTGCGCCCCATCGCGGCACGCACTGCCGTGGTGCTTCGACCACCCGAGGAAACGACATGGACAAGCCCAACTTCTTCGACGACATGCAGGCCAAGCTGAACAAGGCGTTCGACAGCGCGCCGGTGAAGGACATCGAGCGCAACGTGAAGTCGATGCTCACCCAGGGCTTCTCGCGGCTGGATCTGGTCACGCGCGAGGAATTCGACATCCAGGCGCAGGTGCTGGCCAAGACCCGCGCGAAGCTGGAGGAACTGGAGGCGCGCGTGGCCGAACTCGAGGCGCAGCTGACGACGAACCAGTCGCCGCAGCAGTCGCAGCCGCAGCAGCAGAACCAGGCGAACCAGCCGCAGCCGTAACCGGATGGGTCTGGCGGTCGTCAGAAGCCGCGCGCTGGCCGGGATGGCGGCGCCGGAAGTCAGCGTCGAGACGCATCTGGCCAACGGCCTGCCGTCGTTCACCATCGTCGGTCTGCCCGAGACCGAGGTGAAGGAAGCCAAGGACCGGGTGCGCGCGGCGCTGCAGAACGCCGGCTTCGAATTCCCGGCGCGCCGCATCACGGTCAACCTCGCGCCGGCCGATCTGCCGAAGGAATCCGGCCGCTTCGATCTCCCGATCGCGCTCGGCATCCTGGCCGCTTCCGGCCAGATTCCGGCCGACGACCTGCACCGCTACGAATTCGCCGGCGAGCTGTCGCTGTCGGGCGAGCTGCGGCCGATCCGCGGCGCGCTGGCCATGACGGTGGCGATGCGGCGCGATCCCGCCGGCCGCGAGCGTGCCTTCGTGCTGCCCCGCGCGAACGCCGACGAGGCGGCGCTCGCGGCCGGCGCGCTCATTCACCCGGCCGACTCGCTGCTGCAGGTCTGCGCGCATTTCGCCGGTACCGAGGCCGACGGCCGGCTGGCCCGACATGTCGCCGCGCCGCTGCAGACGGCCGCGCACTACCCGGACTTCGCCGAGGTCAAGGGACAGCTGCCGGTCAAGCGCGCGCTCGAAGTCGCGGCCGCCGGCGGCCACAGCATCCTGCTGGTCGGGCCGCCCGGTACCGGCAAGTCGATGCTGGCGTCGCGCTTTCCCGGCATCCTGCCGCCGATGACCGACGAGGACGCGCTGGAGTCGGCCGCGGTGCAGTCGCTGACCAGCGGTTTTTCGGCTGCTCGCTGGAAGGTGCGCCCCTACCGCGCACCGCACCACACCGCGTCAGGCGTGGCGCTGGTCGGCGGCGGCGGTTCGCCGCGTCCCGGCGAAATCTCGCTCGCGCATCGCGGCGTGCTGTTCCTCGACGAGCTGCCGGAGTTCGACCGCAAAGTGCTGGAAGTGCTGCGCGAGCCGCTGGAGTCGGGCCGCATCACGATCTCGCGCGCGGCGCGGCAGGCGGACTTCCCGGCGCAGTTCCAGTTGATCGCCGCGATGAACCCCTGCCCGTGCGGCTTCCTCGGCCACCCGGCCAACAAGTGCCGCTGCACGCCGGACCAGGTCGCGCGCTACCAGGGCAAAATCTCCGGCCCGCTGCTGGACCGGATCGACATGCAGATCCAGGTCGCGCCCTTGCCGCACGAGGAGTTGCTGCGGCAGGTCGACGGCGAGCCATCGGCCGCGATCGCGGCGCGCGTGACCGCGGCCGCCGAGCGCCAGCGGGTGCGGCAGGACAGGCTGAACCGTCAATTGACGACCGCGGAAATCGACCGCCATTGCCGGCCCGACGCCGACGGCGAGCAATTGCTGCGCGCCGCGATGGTCCGGCTGCAATGGTCGGCGCGCGCCTACCACCGGGTGCTCAAGGTCGCGCGCACCGTGGCCGATCTGGCCGGCGCCGAGCGAGTCGGCACGGCGCACGTGGCCGAGGCGATCCAGTACCGGCGCGCGCTGCTGGCGCAATAGCGTGGCGCCGGCGCAATCGGTGTTCGACGAGAGGTATTCCGCTTCGCGCGCCCGTTTCCGCCTGCTCGCGCAGCAGGCCGGCGCCGATTGGCGCGCCTATCCGCTTGATGACACCGGCGACGCCGGCGACACAGACGATGCGCTGAGTACCGACACCGCTCGCCTCGGCGACGCCGAAGCCGAGACGCTGATCGTCGTCGCCAGCGGCACTCACGGCATCGAAGGCCATGCCGGCGCGGTCTGCCAGCACCGGCTGCTGGAAACACTGGCCGCGCGCGGCGCGCCGGCTGGCGTTGCCTTCCTGCTGGTGCACGCGGTCAACCCGTGGGGCTTCCGCCATGGCCGCCGCGTGACCGCCGAAGGCGTCGACCTGAACCGCAACTTCATCGATTTTCCGTCGCTTGAAATCGACCCCGGCGGCTATGCCGCATACCACGACCGGCTGGTGAGCCGGTATCGGCCCGGGCCGCGCGGCTGGATCAACGAAGCGATGCTGTTGAAAGAAGCGCTGCGGCCAGGCGGCGCGCGGCGGGTGCAGGAAGCCGTCACCGCGGGCCAGTACGCGATCCCCGACGGCCTGTTCTACGGCGGCAGCGCGCCGGTCGCGAGCCGGCATGTCTGGGAGCGGATCGTCGCGCAGCAGGTAGGAGAGACGAAGGCGCCGCGCGCGGTGCTGCTCGACATCCACACCGGGCTCGGCCGGCGCGGCCGCGGCACGCTGCTGTCGACCCGGCCGTCGGCGTCCGATGCCTTCCGCGAGATGAACCGCTGGTGCGGCGGGACGCTGACCTCGGTGGCCGACGGCGCGGCAATCAGCGCGGCGCTGTGCGGGACGCTGACCGCCGCATTCGAGCGCGGCGAGCCGGGTCGGCGCTACGCGATCGGGCTGGAGTTCGGCACCCGCGCGCCGCTGGCGGTGCTGAACGCATTGCGCGCCGACCAGTGGGCTTGGCGGCAGGCCGGCCTGCTCGCCGAAACGCAGCGCGCCCGGGCGCAGCAGGCAATGCGCGACGCGTTCGCGCCCGACGATCCGGCCTGGCTCGCATCGGTCCTGGCCGACTTCGATGCGACGATCGCCCGGCTCGTCGACGGCGTGCGCGGGATCACCTGACCGGCAGCCCTCCATCCTCCGACACGCCGATCGCCGCCGCGGTCCAGTCCAGGTCTGCGCGGCCCTTGGCCATCGCCGACTGGTAGCGGCCCTGCATCAGCGCGGCCAGCGGCATCGGCAGTTGCGCCTGGTTCGCCGCCGCCAGCACCAGGTTCGCGTCCTTCAGGCCGAGCGAAAGCTTGAAGCGCGCCGGCTGGTAAGTGTGGCTCGCAATCTGGCCGCCGTAGTTGACGAACAGCGGCGACGGGAAGATCGATTGCGTCAGCACCTCGACCGTCTTCTGCCGCGGCACGCCGTGCTTTTCGCCGAGCGTCAGCGCCTCGGCGAATGCCTCGATCACACCCATGATCATGAAGTTGCCCGTCAGCTTGACGATGTTGGCATGGCCCGGATCGTCGCCGAGATCGAAGGTCTTCTGGCCCATCGCATCGAGCAGCGGCTGCACCTTCTCGCGCGCATCGGCCGGGCCGGCGCTCAGGATGAACAGCAGCCTGGCGGCGGCCGCGTCGGGCCGGCCGAACACCGGCGCGGCGACGTAGGCCGCACCGCGCGCGCGGTGCCAGTCGGCCAGGCGGCGCGACGTGGCGTCCGACACGGTGCTCATCGACAGGTGGATGCCGCCTTTGCCGAGCTTGCCGCCAATGCCGTCCGGGCCGGTGACGACCTGCTCCAGCGCGGCGTCGTTGGCGACCATGGTGATCACGATGCCGTCCGGCGCGACCGTGTCGGCCGGCGTGCGCGCGAGCGTCGCGCCGGCGTCGACCAGGTCCTGCGCCTTGCCGGGCGAGCGGTTCCAGACGGCCAGCGCGTGGCCGGCCTGCTGCAGGTTGGCGGCCATCGCGTGGCCCATGCTGCCGAGGCCGACGAATCCGATGTGCATGAATGCTCCTTGGGAAAGGAAAGGTGCGGATCAGCTAAGCGAGGTCACCGCGCTTTGCAGCGCCTCGGCCAGCGTCGGATGGATGTGGATCGCACGCTCGATGACCGACACCGGCGCATCGGCATTCATCAGGTCGATATACAGATGCACCAGTTCGGCGGCTTCGTGGCCGAACACCGCCGCGCCGAGCAGCTTGTCGCTGTTTGCCTCGACCACGAGCTTGATGAAGCCGGTCGTCTCGCCGAGCTCCTTGGCCTTGCCGTTGTGCGCGAAGTCGAAGCGGCCGATCTTCACGTCGCGCCCGGCCTCGCGCGCTTCGCGCTCGGTCATGCCGACGCGGCCGAGCTCCGGATCGGTGAAGATCGCATAGGGCACCACGCGCTTCGTGGTGCGCGCGCCGTCGCCGATCATCTGCGACGCGAGGATGCGGTAGTCGTCCCACGCGGTATGCGTAAACATCGGTCCGCCGCGGATGTCGCCGGCCGCCCAGACGCCGGGAACCTTGCTGTGCAAGCGCTCATCCACGTCGATGATGCCGTGCCTGCCGGTCTCCAGGCCGATCGTCTCCAGACCGAGCCGGTCGGTGTTCGGCTGGCGGCCGGTCGCCACGAACAGGTCGCTGCCGCGGATCCGCTCGACGCCTTTCGGGGTTTCGACCTCGACCGCGATGCAGTCGTCGTCGCGCATCACGCGGCGCGCCCTGGCCTGCATCACGAAGCGGATGCCCTCGTCCTCCAGCATCCGGCACAGCGCATCGGCGACGTCGCGGTCCTCGTGCGGCGCGACCTGTTCGCCGTGCTGGATCACGGTGACGCGGCTACCCATGCGACGGTAGAACTGGCTCATCTCCAGCCCGATGTAACCGCCGCCGATGAATACCAGGTGCGCCGGCAGCGTGCGCCGCGCCAGCCAGTTCTCGCTGGTCAGCACCTCGACGGTGTCGAGTCCGTCGATCGGCGGCATCGCGGTGCGGGTGCCGGTGTCGAGCACCACTTCGGCCGCGACGACGTCGCGCTCGCCGACCCGCAGCCGGAAACCGTCGCCGTCGCGCCCGGTGAATTGCGCGTGGTCGCGCAGCAGCGCCGGGTTGTCGCGTCCGGCGAAGCTCTTGTCGAGCGACGTGCGCGACTGCGCCGCGATGCGGGCGGCGCGCTCGATCACGCGCGCAAAGTCGACCGCGACTTCGGGAATCGCGATACCGTATTCGCCGGCGTGTCGCGCCATGTGCGCCACCCGCGCCGACGCGATCGCCGCCTTGGTCGGCGTGCAGCCGAAGTTCACGCAGGAGCCGCCCAGATGTTCCTGCTCCGCCACCGCCACGCGCCGGCCCGCCTTCGCCAGCGCGGTCGCCAGCGGCAGGCCGGCCTGACCGGCGCCGATGATCACCACGTCATACCGATCCGCCATGCGATGCCCTCCGGAATGCGGTTTGCGGATCGCTGGTAGACCCGGCGGCCGGAAGCGAGTTCCGGAGGCGCCATGGCCGGACGCGCCGCCGTGCGCCGGCGCGCATCGAATCGGCCTGAACTTTCCGCGACCACGCCATCTCACTGAAACGTCGATGCGCATTGCGCACGTTTCGATCGTTGCTCGCCCATTCGCTCCCCGCCCATTCGCGAAAGCCGGGTCCTGATGGACGGCAAGCGTTTCCGCAATTCACGAAAGGACTGCCATGAGACTCCGTTCCGCCATTCTTCCCGCCGCCGCGCTACTGGCCGCCGCCGCGGTCGCCTATTCGCAACGCTCTCCCAAACCGAACCCGTCGATGCAGAAAGTGCTCGACGCCCTCGCGTCCCTCGGTCCGAAGCCGATCGAGACCCTGACGCCGGAAGAAGCCCGGCAGCAGCCGACGCCGGCCGACGCGGTGAAGAAGGTCTTGCAGCAGGAAGGCCGCAGCGCCGACACCGGCGGCGTCGAAGTCCGTCACATGACGATTCCCGGTCCGGCCGGCGACATCCCGATCCACGTCTACACGCCGCAGGGCGACGGGCCGTTCCCGGTGATGGTGTATTTCCACGGCGGCGGCTTCGTGATCGCCGACACCGCGGTCTACGACGCCTCGCCGCGCGCGCTGGCCAGGGGTGCGAACGCGATCATGGTCGCGGTCGACTATCACCGTGCGCCCGAACACAAATTCCCCGCCGCGCCGAACGACGCCTTCGCCGCCTATCGCTGGGTGTGCGAGCACGCGCAGGAAATCAACGGCGATCCGCAGTGCGTGGCAGTCGGCGGCGAAAGCGCCGGCGGCAATCTGGCAACCGTCGTCTCGATGATGGCGCGCGACCGCGACGCGCCGCTGCCGGTGCACCAGTTGCTGGTGTACCCGGTCGCCGGCGACGACATGAACACGCCGTCCTACCGGGAAAACGCGCAGGCGAAACCGCTCAACAAGGCGATGATGGAATGGTTCTTCAAGTATTACCTCGGCAGTCCGGAAGATGCGGACAATCCGTATGCCGTGCCGCTGAAGGCGCAATCGCTGGCCGGCCTGCCGCCGGCCACTGTCATCACCGACGAGATCGACCCGCTGCGCTCGGAGGGCAAGCAGTATGCGGAGCGGCTGCAGCAGGACGGCGTGCCGGTGGCGTACCGGAACTACGACGGCGTCACCCACGAGTTCTTCGGCATGGGCGCGGTGCTGCCGGAAGCGCAGGACGCCGAGCGGTTCGCGGCGGAGGAATTGAAGAAGGCGTTCGCGGCGGCGCACCGGCGGCACGAAGCTTCAACCCGCGCTGCAGCCCCGGCCGCAACCCCGGTGACGGCCGGCGAAGGGGACGACGCGAGTTGATGCGTCAGGCCTGGCGGAAGAACACGGCCTGGTTGCGGCCGCGCTCCTTCGCCCGGTACATCGCCGCGTCGGCGTTGCGGATCAGCCGGGTCTCGTCGACGCCGTCCTCGGGATAGAGCGCGATGCCGATCGACGACGAGATGCGGAACGATTCGCCGGCGACCATGAAAGGCCGCGCGAGACCGTCGAGGATTTTTTCGGCGACGATCGCCGCGCCGTGGCGGTCGATATGCGGCAGCAGGACCACGAACTCGTCGCCGCCGATCCGCGCCACTGTGTCCGCCTCGCGCACCGACTCGCGCAGCCGCTGCGCGACGTTCTGCAGCAGCAGGTCGCCGACGCCGTGGCCGAAGCCGTCGTTGACCGGCTTGAAATGGTCGAGATCGATGAACATCAGCGCCAGCATCTGCTCCTCGCGCTGCGCCGACGCCAGCATCTTGCGGATCAGGTTGATCATCAGCTTGCGGTTCGGCAAACCGGTCAGGGCGTCGTACATCGCCAGTTGCAGCGCCTGGCGCGCCGCCCGCATCGCATAGAGACGGTCGTCGACGAATAGCCAGGTGAGCGCGGCCAGCAGCAGGCTGATGACGACGCCGACTCCCGCGACCAGTTGCGAGCGCTGCAGGTCGGCCTTGCTGTGGAACGCCTCGGTGGCATGCGTGATCACGGTCCAGACGCGCCCGCCGATTTCCATCCGGGTAAGGCGGGATAGGTGGTAGGCCGCGTTGCGCGCATTGACGCCGGGATACAGGTCGAGCATCCGGTTCTCGGGAGTCGTCGCGGTGCCGTCGTAGATTTCGATGTCGAGGTCGCCGCCGCGCTCGCCGTTCAGGCCGGCGATCAGGTCTTTCATGCGGAACGGCGCTTCCAGCCAGCCGACCAGCGCGTCGCGGCGCTGCGCCACGGTGGCGTGCGGCGCGCCCTTGCGATAGACCGGCAGGCACATGATGAAGCCGTCCTGCACGTCGGTGCCGTTTTCCTGCACCAGCCGGAGCCTGGACGAGACCGCCGCGTGGCCGCTGTCGCGCGCCTGCTCCATCGCTGCACGCCGCGTCGGTTCGGAAAACATGTCGTAGCCGAACGCGCGCAGGTTGCGCCCCGAGAACGGCTCGATGTAGACGATGGCCGAATAGACGTCGCGCTGTCCGGGCGGCTTGATCACGTATTCGGGAAAGCCCTCGCGCCGCACCGAAACGAGATGGCGCGCCAGCTCGGGCGGCCGCACCAGTTCGACGAAACCGATGCCCTGGATGCCCGGATAGCTGGCTTCCAGGTGCAGCGTCTGGAAGTAGTCGTGGAACTGTTCGCGGGTGACCCGGCCCTCGGCGACGAACAGGCCGAGCATGCCGCGCAGCACCTGCTTGTAGGTCTGCATGCGCTGGTCGAGCTGGCGATTCGATTCCCGCACCCGGAAATCGAACTCGGTGTCGAGCGCGCGACGGGCGACGTCGTGGGACTGCCGGGACACCAGGTACGTGACGAACAGCGCGGCCAGGAAGACGAGCAGCGGCAGCCACTGGCCGATCCGCCGCCATTTCAGGATGCGCTCCATGCGCAACAGATTCGGATAGGCCGGCTCGACGAGTGCGTCGACGTCGGACAGGCCGGTTTTTTTCTCCAGCATCGGTCGCGGGCGTGGGGTCAGCAGGATACGGCCCGTCGGAGAACCCGGGAGCCGTCCGGGAGGAGGCCAGTGTACCCGAAAGCAAGTCTCGTCAAGCCTCGATTCCCAGGACTTGCCAGGGCTGGCTGGCCTGCCAGCGTTCCACCCACGCCGCCGGCATTGCCAGGCTGAGCGCGCCGATGTCCACCACCCGGTCGCCGAGCAGCGCGTCGCACAGCGTGGCGCCGGCCGTCAGCGCCGGCAGCCGGCTGTCGATTTCCCGCATCACCGCCGGCGCCAGCCAGTCGCCGTTATGGGTCCAGACGCTGCCGCCGATGGCGATCCGGCGCAGGTCGAGCGTGACGACCAGGTTGTACAGGACGCGCCCGAACCAGGCGGCAGCCGTCTCGACCATGGCGCGGGAGGCCGGCTCGCCGGCGCGCGCCGCCGCAAACAGTTCCGGGCCGGGACGGCCGGCGCGCAGCCCGACGTTGCGGCCGGAGGCGAGCGCCTCGGCATCGCCGAAATTGCCGCAGCCGCAGCGCGCCGACGAACCGGGATCGAGCAGCATGTGGCCGGCGTGGCCGGCGTTGCCGTGCTTGCCGCGCAGCACTTGGCCGTCGACGCACAGGCCGAAACCGATTCCGGTGCTCCAGGTGGCGTAAGCACAGTCGTCGACGTCGCGCAGCGCGCCGAAGCGGCGTTCGGCGACCAGCGCCGCGACGCAGTCATTGTCGATCGTCACGTCGTCGAAGCGTTCGCGCAGCACCTGTTCGAGCGGGATGGTGCACCAGTCGTTGGGCAAGTCGCTGGGCAAGTCGTCGGACAAGTCACTCGACGCGCCGTCGGCGCGGTGCGGCGCCAGGCCGCCGCACAGATTAGGGGCGGCCAGTTCGAGCCGACCGTCGACGCAGGTGAACGGTCCGCACGAGGCGACGCCCAGCCGCCGCGCCTGCCGCGGATCGATGCCGGCGCGCGCGGATGCCGCTTCCAGCACCGCGATCGCCTGTTCGGGCAGCGCGCGCGACGAGCCGGTGCGCGCCACCGGCGCGGTCAGCCGCGCCAGCGGCCCGTCCGGGCCGGCCACGGTCGCGGCCATCTTGGTGCCGCCGATGTCGAGACCGCAGATCGGCGCGTTGTCGTGTTCGGGGAATGCCATGTCGCTCCTCGCTGGATCGGAAAGGCCGTCGCCGACGGCTTCGCGCATCACGCGCAAAAACCGATGGACCCGCTTGAGACCGCACAATTCCCGTCGAGCATTGCGCCTCGGCAAGCGCAGGACGGATCGTTCGCCGCGGGTCAGCGGGGGTTCTGCCGCAACCAGTTGGCCGCACCGAGCACGCGCAGCCGCGCGATCAGCGCGTCGAGCAGGCCGACGATGTCGTCGCGCCGGTCCAGGTAGTGCGCCGCGGCGCTGTCCGGCGACGGTTCGATACGGATCGACAGCAGGTCCTCGCGCGCGAGCCGGAACGCGTCCTCGTCGGTAACGTCGTCGCCGGCATATAGCGCGCTGCGCGCGCCGGTGGCTTCGATCAGCCGCGCCAGCGCCGCGCCCTTGTCCGCCGCGCCCTCGGGCAGCAGGTTGAACACGCACTTGCCGGCGATCAGCCGCGGCGCCGGATCGAGCGTGGCGAACAGCGCGCGCAACGCGTCGGCCGCCGCGTCCCGGTCGGCGGCGTGGCGGTAATGGACCGACAGCGAATGCCGCTTGTCCTCGACCATGATGCCGCCGGGCAGCGCACCGGCGTCGAGCGCGCGCTCCAGCGCGGCGCGCCATCCCGCGCACTGCGCGGCATACGCGGCGGCGCGCGCTTCCCAGCCCGGCATGCCTTCGATGCCGTGATTGCCGACCACGTGGTCGGCGGCGAAATCGAGCCGCGCCGACACGTCGGCGACCGAACGGCCGGTGAGGATCGCCACCGGCGCATGGCGGGAGAGCTCGACCAGCCTTTCGCGCACCGCGTCCGGCAGCCGCGCGTCGTCGGGCCGCGCGACGATCGGCGCCAGCGTGCCGTCGAAGTCGAACACGCACAGCAGGCCCGGCCGCACGATCTCGTCGAAACGCCGCAGGCCGGCCTCGGAAAACAGCGGCGTCATGTTCATACGATGCGCCGCAAGGGCTTGCGGCTGTGCAGCCGGATCTTGCTCATGATCCGTTCGCGCTGGCGCAGCCGCGCGGCGTCGAGCAGCATGCGGCCGGCCCAGCGGTAGACGTTGAAGTCGCGCACCAGCGCGCGCATGCTGTGCATCCGCTCGCGCTGCTCGACCTCTGGCATGGTCAGCGCGCGGTAGACCGCCTCGGCGCTCTGCTCGATGTGGTACGGATTGACGATCAGCGCCTCGTGCAGCTCGCGCGCCGCGCCGGTGAACTGCGACAGGATCAGCACGCCGCGCTCGTCGTCGCGCGCGGCGATGAATTCCTTCGCCACAAGGTTCATGCCGTCGTGCAGGCTGGTCACCAGGCAGGTATCGGCCGCGCGGTAGTAGCGGTGCACCTCTTCCGCGCCGTGGTGCTCGGCCTTCAGCAGGATCGGCTGGTACGAGCCGTTGCCGAAGCGGCTGTTGATCCGCTGCACCAGCGCGCGCACCCGGGCGTCGAAGTTCTGGTACTCGTCGAGCGAGGCGCGGCTCGGCGCGGCGATCTGGATCAGCGTGAAGCGGCCGACCAGTTCCGGATGCAGTTCGAGCAGCCGCTCGACCGCCTGGAAGCGTTCGATGATGCCCGTGGTGTAATCGAGCCGGTCGACGCCGATGCCGAGCAGCCGGTCGGCCGGCAGGCCGAGCTCGCGCCGCACCGACGCACGGCAATCGGCCACGCTCGGCTCGTTCGGATCCGGGTCCGACCAGGCGATCGAGATCGGATAGGGCTTCACCTGCGTGAGCTTGCCGCCGTAGGAAATCGTCGACGCCTCGTGCTCGATGCGCGTCTCGAGGTAACGGTCCACGGTCTCGAGGAAGTTCTTGCAGTGGAACGGCGTATGGAAGCCGAGGATGGTGCTGCCGAGCAGCCCTTCGATGATTTCCTCGCGCCACGGACAGATGCCGAACGACTCCGGGTTGGGCCACGGGATGTGCCAGAAGGTGATGATGGTCGCCTTCGGCAACGCCTCGCGCACCATCTGCGGCAGCAGCGCGAAGTGATAGTCCTGCACCAGCACCACCGGGTCGTCGGTGCGTGCTTCCTTGACCACCGCGTCGGCGAAGCGCTGGTTGATGGCGACGTACTGCTCCCAGTCGGCGGTGCGGAACACCGGCCGCACGTGCGCGATGTGACACAACGGCCAGAGGCCCTCGTTCGAGAAGCCGTAGTAGTAGCCCTGCTCTTCCTCCTTGGTCAGCCAGACCCGGCGCAGCGTGTAGCCGGGCCGTTGCGGCGGCACCTGCACGCGGTCGTCGCGGTCGACCGCATCGCGGTCGGCCGAGCCGCTGCCGTGCGCGATCCAGGTGCCGGAGCAGGCGCGCATCACCGGCTCGACCGCGGTCACCAGCCCGCTGGCCGGCCGCCGCACCTCGATGCCGCTGCGCGTGTGCTCGTGAATGTAAGGCTCGCGGTTGGACACCACCAGGATCTCGTCGCCGGCGAGTTCGTCGTGCAGCAGCAGGCGCAGCTTGTCCGGCGTCCACAGGTGGTTGCCGTCGTCGCGGGTGCGGCGCTCCAGCGTGAATTCGTGCAGCAGCGCGCGCAGGTCGCTTTCCAGCGGCTGCAGTTCGGGCGGCGTCGGCAGCAGCGTCGGGGTCTTGTGGCCGCCGCGCAGGATGCCCTTGACCGCGTTGATCCAGCCGCGCCAGCTCAGGTGCGCGATGAACACCGTGATCAGCGAGATCACCAGCGCCATCACCGCGAACAGCAGGATGATGTACAGCCGCACGTCGTCGCTGCGCCGCTCGATGTAACCCATGTCGTGCAGCAGCAGCAGCTTGCCGACGGTGCCGGCGTCGGTCTTGACCGGCGTCTCGGTGACGTGCAGCTGGCCGGCCGGCTCCTCCACCAGCGACTGGCGCGTCTGGCCGTTTTCCAGCGGCGGCCGGCAGCCGAGCGACTTCGGATAGGTGATGGTCTTGTAGAGCAGGTTGCCGGCGTTGTCGCAGTAGCCGACCGCGAACAGCCGGTCATCCTGGATCGCGCGGTCGAACAGCTGCGTGATCCGGCGCTTGTCCTGCAGCGGCAGGTACTCCCGCAGCGGCTCTTCCATCGCGTTGGCCAGCAGCAGCGAGCGCGAATCGAGGTCGCGCACGAACCAGCGCTGCGTCAGTTCGTCGACCAGCGGCACGATCGCGTAGGCGAACAGGCCCAGGACCAGCGCCAAGGGGAGGACGAAGCGCAGCGAGAGTCGGAAGGAGCGAAATGGCATGTCGGTTACGGTCGGGAGCGCCGGGCGAACGGCAGTGCGGAATCGCCCGGAACCGGAGCCGCGACGCGGGACGCGATCGCCGCGACCGCCGCAGCGGTCCGAGACGGCGCCAGGACTGTCGGCGGCCCGGTTGCGCGCGATGGCGTGGACGGCATGCAGCGGATCCGGCGATCGGTGGCCACCGGTCGCCGTGCGCCGGTTCACGGCGCACACGGG